>DATHOI010000232.1:0-2533 GCA_035485095.1 Polyangiaceae bacterium
GATCGCGGAGCTGACGTACCTGTGCCCTTTGCGCTGCGTGTATTGTTCGAACCCGACCGATCTGGCCGCCCACCCTGATCGCTTGCAGACCGCCGATTGGCTGCGCGTGTTTCGCGAGGCCGCCGAGCTCGGCGCGCTGCAGCTCAACTTGAGCGGGGGCGAGCCGCTCCTGCGCAAGGACCTCGAGGATTTGGTAGCGGGCGCACAGCGCCTGGATTTCTACACGAATTTGATCACCAGCGGCCAGCCGTTGACGCGCGACCGCTTGACGCGCTTGCGCGACGCCGGCCTGAGCAGTGTTCAGGTCTCGATCCAAGATGCCCGGGCGGCTGAGTCCGATCGCATCGCGGGTCGAGTCTCGTTCGAGCACAAGCTCGAGGTCGCGCGCTGGGTGAAAGAGCTCGGCTTACCGCTCACCGTGAACATGGTGTTGCACCGGCAGAACTTGAGCCGGGTCGCCGAAATGATCGCGCTCGCCGAAGGGCTCGGCGCTGACCGCCTCGAGCTGGCGAACACGCAATACTTGGCGTGGGCGTTGACGAATCGCAGTGCGCTCCTGCCGAGCCGCGCGCAAATCGATGAAGCGCGAGAGGTAGCGCGCGCCGCGCGTGAACGTCTGAAGGGCAAAATCGAGCTCTTGTTCGTGCTCCCCGACTACTACTCGGATCGACCCAAGGCGTGCATGAGCGGTTGGGGTAAGCGCTACTTGCTCGTTAGCCCCGACGGCCTGGCGTTGCCCTGCCATCTGGCGCACACATTGCCTGGGCTCCGCTTCGACAACGTTCAAGACCGCTCGCTTTCCGAGATTTGGCAGAGCTCGGAAGCCTTCGCTGCTTTTCGCGGCGAAGCTTGGATGCCCGAGCCGTGCGCGAGCTGCGACCGTCGCACGGTCGACTTTGGCGGCTGTCGCTGTCAGGCGTTCCACCTCACTGGAGACGCTGCAGCGACTGATCCCGCTTGCTCGCTGTCGCCCAAGCATGGGCTCATCACGGAGTCACGCGCTGCCGCACAAGCGGAGCAACTGATCCCGTTGACGTTGCGTTACCGCGAAATAGGCCGTTAGGTCAGGGGCTCCCGCGGCGAGCCTAAAACGCAGTGCAAAATTCAACCCAGCTCGTTTTTGTAAAACAAAATCGCGTCAGAAGACATTTCGCACGAGTCGTCGATCCGCTAGTTTTGTGGCTCGGATCGCGGCGCCGGGCCCTCACGGAACGCGCTCGGCTTGGACACTATCGGGTGGGCCTCCCTACGCACGCACCTGACGAGAAAAGGCGAACTTTCATATGACTAAGCGGTCGCTTCTGGGGGTGCTCGCGGCCTCGGTAATGGGCTCGAGCTTGTTCTGCCTACAATGTGGCAGCAGCGGGAGCGGTACTCCCGAAGCCGACAACGGCGGGACGAGCTCGACCACCCCAACGAGCGGCGCGGGCAACGGCACGGCAGGCAGCAGCAGCGGCACGACTGGCGGCAATAACAGCACCGCGGGCGCCGGCAACGGAGGTGCGGGCAGCAGTGGCGCCGGTGGCTCGGGTACTGCGGGCTCGGGTCCAGTCGGTGCGGCTGGCACCGGCACGGTCGTTCCGGGTGGTCCTTCGGTCCTTCAGGTGGGGGGGGATGTGTATCACCGCGCCACGTACACGCAGCCGGCACTCGTCACAAGCACGGTCAAGGCGATGGGCATGGCGCCGGACGCGATGTTCGACATGAACGCGACGTTCCCCGGCAACGGCAATTCGAGCAATCAGGGCACCCCGTCGGTGCTCTACGTGGCCAATGGTCCTGCGGCCGCGGGTTGCCCAGCCGGCGCGACCGGTTGCAAAGCGACCGCGCGCGCCGCCGGAGCCGGGATGTTCGTTGCGTTCGCCGCACTTGGCTCGAGTCCCAACGCGTTCGCCTTCGATGAAACCACCGGTCTACCCGTGTGGACCGCGTCGCTGCCCTCCAAGGGTGACGGTATTCGCGGCACGCCCGTGATCGACCTCACGTCGCGCCGCGTGTTTGCCGT
Organism: Polyangiaceae bacterium; assembly: GCA_035485095.1. GTDB lineage: Bacteria > Myxococcota_A > Polyangia > Polyangiales > Polyangiaceae > PMG-095. Next base: position 2,006 of record DATHOI010000232.1, read on the forward strand.
GACGGCGGGCCCGCATCAGGTGCACGCACTGTCGCTCGACACGGGCGTCGAAGTGACGACTGGCGGGTGGCCCGTCGCGATCACCTTCAACGGCACCGTTGACAACGATCAGAACCAACACGGCGGCGCGATCATCCTGAACAACATCATGTACGTTCCGTTTGGCGGCCAATACGGCGACGGTGGAACCTACAAGGGTGTCGTTTTCTCGGTAAATATCACGGACCCGACGATGACCGGCTCTTGGGTCAGCCAGAGCCCGCGGTCGGGCATCTGGGGTGCAGGCGGCATCGTGTCGGACGGACAATCGAGCGTGTTTGCCGTGACCGGCGACACGACGTCCATCGCACGCAACGCGTCGGACTCCGAAGAAGTGGTTCGGTTGAGCGGCTTGGCTGCGTTCACGCGTAGCGCGGCCAACGTGTTCGTGCCCACCGAGTGGGCTGGCTGGGATCGCCCCGCGGGCGATCTCGATTTCGGTGCGTCGACGCCCGCCTACGTTCCGCTACCCGCAGGCTCGAAGCCGGC
>DATHOI010000233.1:0-8918 GCA_035485095.1 Polyangiaceae bacterium
TCCGGCAATCACCGAGATGAAGGATCGCTATGCGATGGGTGATTTCACGGGCGCGCTCGTGATCGCCGAGGGCATCGTGGAATCGAACCCGGAAGATCTCGAAGCGCCGCGCTATGCGCAGACCTGCCGCGATGTGTTGATCCAAATGTACTCAGCGCGCCTCGGCTCGCTCGATAAAGTGGCGCGCGTGTCCGTTCCGAGCGACCAGATCCGCTGGCTGACGCTCGATCACCGCGCAGGCTTTCTGCTGTCTTTGATCGACGGAGTGTCCACGGTCGATCAAATTTTGGACATCAGCGGGATGACGCGGCTCGATGCACTACGCATCATGTACCAGCTGCTAGACCAACGCGTGATTTCGCTCGGTTCTTGAGCGAGCTCGAACCCGCGAAGAGAGAGCGATGCGGCGCGCAGCCCTTGATTTTCTCGTCGGCACCGTATTTTCCGTGTTGTCCGGGCTGGTGCTGTGCGCGCTCGTCCGCGACGCGGACCGGCGTGCACCGCTCGCCCCGAGCAAGCCGCTCGACGGACTACCGAACGTCACGGGCAGCGCAGAGAAAGTCGCCTCCTACGACCTCGCCGCGACGCTCGACGCGGACGCGCACAAGATCAATGGCCGAGAGACGATCCACTTCGTCAATCGTTCGAGCGGCGCGCTCAACGAGCTCTGGTTTCATCTGTACCTGAACGCGTTCAAGAACGACAAAACGCTGTTCTTGCGATCTCCCTTCGGAGCCGGGCGCAGTGGCGACAAAGCGCACGAGTACGGCTACGTCGACGTGAAGCGACTGACCTGGGTCGAAGCCGACCATCGCGATCTATGGTCGACGCGCGACCCACACAGCCCGAACGACCCGGACGACGAGACCGACATCCGCGTGCCCCTCCCGCAGCCGCTCGAGCCCGGCCAGGCGCTCACGCTGGAGCTCGATTTCGACGATAAATTGCCGCAGATCGTGGAGCGCATGGGCTACATGGGCACGTTCCACTTTTTGGGGCAGTGGTTTCCGAAGCTCGCGCGCCTGGAGGCGAGCGGGCAATTTTCACACTTCGCGTTCCACGCACAGAGTGAATTCTACGCCGACTTCGGCGACTACGACGTGACTTTGGACGTGCCGGAGGCGTACGTCGTCGGCGCAACTGGGCTGCTCGACCGTCAAAGCCACGACAAAGGGAGGAAGCAGCTCCACTATCACGCAGAAAACGTGCATGATTTTGCTTGGACGGCGTGGGATCAATTCCAAACCCGGAGCGAGCGCATCGCGGGCACGGACGTGAGCGTCCTCTACCCACCGCAGCAAGAGGCCAACGCCGAGGCTGAGCTCGACAGTGTGCGCTTCGCGCTGCCCCACTTCAATGCGTTGTACGGGCCGTATCCGTACGCCACGCTGACCTTGGTGCACCCGCCTGAAGCCGCAGCCAACGCGGGCGGCATGGAATATCCGACCCTGATCACTACCGGTGGGCCATGGTACAGCACCTTCGGCGGTGGACATTTCATCGACGTGGTCACGACGCACGAGCTCGGGCACCAGTGGTTTTATGGGCTTTGTGCCAGTAACGAGCATGCCTCCCCCTTTCTCGACGAGGGCCTGAACAGCTACGCCGAGGCCGAAGCTCTGGAGGCGCGCTATGGCCTCGGCTCGGTGTTCGAGGGTTATGGGCTCAGCGTCAGCTCGACGGCCGTCAATCGCGCGATCTCTGCGGCGCGCGGCGCAGACGAGCCGGTCGCAGAAGGCGCCGCGGACTTTGCCAGCTTCCGCAATCTCGGCGCGCTCGTGTACAGCCGCACCGCGACCATCATGACGACTCTGGCGCGCGTCTACGGCGAGCAGACGGTGGCGCGTGCACTCGGGGTCTACACCCGCAAGTTCCGATTCTTGCATCCGACGCCGAGCGACTTTCTGAGTGTGATGGAGAGCGAGCTCGGTTCGGAGGCGGAGACGACGCTGTCGCGCGCTCTCTTCGAGCGGGGGACCGTCGACTATTTAGTGCGAGAGATCTCGAATGCACCGGAGAGCGCCGCGGCCGGCATATTCGACGGGCCGAGCGGTCGTGAGCAGAAGAAGCCCGAGCCGCCTCACGCGCCGCTTTCGTACTCCAGTCGCGCGGTCGTATACCGCCATGGCAGCCTGGAATTCCCGGTAGATATCGAGCTCATTTGCGAGGACGGAGCTCGTGAATGGCAGCGTTGGGACGGCCACGGCTTCACGCACAACGTCGATCACGTCGGGCCCTCGCGCGTGGTCAGCGTGAACATCGACCCTGCGCATCGCATCTTGCTGGACGACGATTTCTCCAACAACTGGGTCAGTATCAAAGGCGGTTCCGCGCCGCGCAGCTTGGAGCGAGCGCTCTATCTCTCTCAGGGCGTGCTCGGAGGGCTCGGGCCATGAGTTACGCTCTCGGTGCGCGCTCGGGCTCGGTATGGACCGCGCGGCTCGTCGCGCTGACGTTACTTTGGATCTCGCGCACGCTCGGCAGCCTACTCGTAGCGTGTCCCCTGCTGTTCGCCATCAGCGGCACCGGGGTCGTGAACGGGCCAGAGTACGACGCGCCGCTTTTCCAACGTGGCGCCTTGCTCTTGCTCGAGCTCGTGCGCCTGGGAGCACCAGAGCTCGGCTCTGCGCTGAAGAGCTGTCTGCTCTTGTGCGCGCTATGCGCGGCCCTCGGACTCGTCCCGCTCGCTGCCGCTTTGGACCTGCTCGAGACTCGGGAGGTCGACTCCTTTGCCGCACGCTTTGCGCACGGGGTCCGGATTTTCCCTAGTTTTCTGGCACTTTCTGCGACGACTCTCTTGGCGCAGGGCGCGCTCCTCTTGGCTTGCAGTTTGCTCGGTGGAGCGCTCAGCGCCGGCTTGCACGGCCAAGACGAGCGCTTGCTCACCCTGGCGCCCGTCGCGCTGTTTGGCGTGGGGCTCTTGGGCTGCGCATGGCTTGGCGCGTTGCTCGACGTCGCGCGCGGCGCACTGATCCAGCACGATCTCAAATCGCGCGCCGCGCTCCTCCACGCGTTGGCGATTCTGCGTGAGGAACCGTGGGCTGTCTTGTTCGGGTCCTATCCGAGCAGCGCAGGCGCTATCTTTTCGGGGCTCAGCGCCGCGTGGCTACTGACTAGAATCGATCTGAGCGGCCCAGCAACGCGCGGCATTGCATTGGCGTTCGCCGTGCACCAATTGGCGATCATCATCAGCATTGCGCTGCGCGTGCGGTGGCTCAGCGCTGCGCTCGCGCTGAGCGCTCCCGCGTCGCTCGAGTCAGCTCGCGGGGACTAGTTTGCGGAACAACTGCACGTAACGTCGAGCCGGCCGGTCCCACGCCAGGTCGAGCCGCATCACGCGGCGCCGCAAGCGCGCGAACTTCGGGTTGCCGTATGCGGAAAATGCCCGAGAAATACCGCCCAAAAGCGCCTCCGGCTCGAGGCTGTCGAACAAGAAGCCGGTGCCCGTCTCGAGCTCAGCGTCGACATCGACGATGGCGTCGACCAGAGCCCCGGCAGCGTAGCCGATGGGCACGGCGCCATAGCGTTGCGCAAAGAGTTGATGGTCGCCTCCGGGCCCGGCGCTCGGCAGGATCAGCGCGAGGTCAGCGCCGGCGTAAAGTTGGCGAGCCAGACGCTCGTCCAGCTGCGCGACGGTGGCCAGATCTCCCGAGTACTCGCCGGCCAAGTTTCGGAAGCGCTCCGCGTCGATCGCACGACCGGTATTGGCAATGACGAGCGCCAAATCCAGCTTCAGCAGCTCGGGCAACGCGGCGAACAGCGCGTCCCCACCGCGTTCGGGCCGCAAATCCCCGATCGCGACGAGCAACGGGCGATCGACGGCCAGCTCGAGCTCGAGCTTCTTCAAGATCGAGATCTTGGACCGACCCTTGTTCGACGGATCTTCAGCGTCGAACCGGCTCTCGAGCGCGGTGTCAGTGGCGGGGTTGCACGTCGCGTAGTCGACACCACCCGGGATACCGAGCACCGGCTCGGTCAGCTGCGAGAGCGTGGTCGCGAGCGCGCCCGAGCGTACCGGGTCCAGTATTTCCTGCGCATAGTGGGCAGACACCGTGGTCACGGACGAGCTGAGCGAAAGCGCCGACGCCAGCCCAGACAGGCCGCCCGCGAGCTGCAACGAGGACAGATCCGCAAAACCGAGCTCGCCCTCCGAGCCCGGCGGGAACTCCGCGCGACGCTCGATGTCATGAATCGTGAACACGACTGGAACGTTTTGTTCACGCAGGGCCAGCGGAACCAGGCAGGCGACGGCGTCGTGTGCGTGGACCACGTCGATGGCTTTGCCCTGCTCCGCTCGCTGCTGCACCAGCGCTGCTACCGCGCGGGCGAAGGTCGCGAAGCGCCGCGCGTTGTCGGTGTACTCCGAGCCGACCTCGGCATAGATGGCGGCGCGATCGAAAAGGCCCGGCAAATCGAAGAGGACGAGCTCCGCGCCAGAGGCGAGCTGCCCGTCGAGGACGTTGACCTCGCTGCCATCGGCCAGTACGAGCGGCGTGAGCCGCCGCGCGGCCAAGAGACCGCCGGCCTCGAAGCCCGGCGAACGGGGAGCCGCCACCGTAACCCGATGACCGAGCTGCCGGAGCGCCTTGACCAAGGCCGACGCCGAGTCGGAAGCTTCCGTCTCCCGAACGTAGGGCGCGAGTTCGGCGAGGGCGAGCAGGATATCCATTGCGGGGCCGTCTACCACGGCGCGTTTTGCGATGCTACGTTCTGGCCCGCGATGGACGAACTCGTCAGTAAAGCCGAAGTCTTGCACGAAGCGCTGCCCTACATCCGGCGTTTCCACCAACGTACGTTCGTCGTGAAATACGGCGGGCACGCCATGATCGACGACGAGCTGAAGCAGAGCTTCGCGCGCGACGTGTGTTTGCTTCGCTACGTCGGAATTCGCGTCGTCGTCGTCCACGGTGGGGGACCACAGATCAACAAGATGCTCGACCGCGTCGGCATCCATTCCACGTTCAGCGGCGGTCTGCGCGTCACCGACGACGCCACGATGGACGTCGTGGAGATGGTGCTTGGCGGCGGAGTGAATCAAGAGATCGTCGGCATGATCTGCGAGCACGGCGGGCGCGCCGTCGGCCTATCCGGCAAAGACGATCGCTTCATGCGCGGGACACGGCTAGAAAAGGTGGCCGCCAAGGACGATCACGGCGAGCCCGTGCTGGTCGACCTCGGTCGAGTGGGGGAGGTTTCCCACGTCGAAGCCGGCATCGTCGAAAACCTGATCAGCTCCGGCTTCATCCCCGTGATCGCGCCGATCGCGGTGGACAAAGACGGGCACTCACTGAACGTGAACGCGGACACGGCTGCAGGCAGCATCGCGGGTGCCCTGCGTGCGGCCAAGCTCGTGCTGATGACCGACGTCGACGGGGTGAAGACCGCCAAAGGCGACCGCCTGAGCTCACTCGGCTCGGCCGAGGCCGAGGAGTTGATCGATACGGGCGTGATCACGGGCGGAATGATCCCGAAGGTGCGCTGCGCGCTGGACGCCGTGAACGGCGGAGTCGAAAAGGTGCACATCATCGACGGACGCCGGAAACACGCCCTTTTGCTGGAGATTTTCACGGATAGCGGAGTTGGCACCGAGATCCGGCGCGGCAAGGTGTGACCCAGAGCAAAGACGAAGAGCCGCCCGTCATTCGCCCCGCAGGCGTCCCTGACGACGCCATCTTGCGCATGTTGCGCGTTCCAGGGGAGCTCGCGGGCATGCGGCTCGACCGCTTCGTGCAATCCCAACTCCGCAGCACGAGCCGCACGCGTGCGCGACTGATCGTGAAGAGCGGCGCCTACTCGGTCCAAGGCAGAAGGCGACGCCCGAGCGAGCGCGTGCGCGCGCACGAGTGGATCGCTCTTTGGCGCTCTCCCTTCGAGGACACCGAAGACCAAGCGCCGCTGCCCATCTTATATGAAGATCCGCACCTGCTCGTGATCGACAAGCCGGCGCTCGTGACGGTTCATCCGACCGCGCGCTACCATCAAAATACGGTGATCAAGCGCTTGCAAGCCGAGCGCCCGGGCGAGTTCCTGGCGCTCATCCATCGCCTCGATCGTGAAACCAGCGGCATTCTGCTGCTCGCACGGTCACTCGAGGCCGAGCGGGCCTTCAAGCGAAAGCTCGAGGAGCGCTCGCTCTCTCTGGAGGACGACGTCACGCGCGGCGTACAGAAAATCTACCTAGCCCTGACGCATGGCGTGCCCCCGAGCGGGCTCGTCGACGTGCCGATCGAGCCCGACGTAGACAACCCGCTGCGCGTAAAAATGCGCGTCGCCAGCGCCGGCGCGGGGCTCGATTCACGCACCAGCTTGCACGTGCGTGAGTCCCGGGCTGGCTACGCGCTGGTCGAGTGTGCGCTGCACACGGGTCGACAACACCAGATCCGACTTCACTTGTCGCATTTGGGCTGCCCGGTAGTAGGTGACAAACTGTACGGCCCGGACGAACGCCTGCTGGCGCGCGCCGCCGACGACGAGCTCACCGAAGCGGACCTGGCGTTGCTCGAATTGCCGAGGCATGCGCTCCACGCGCACGTCTACCGCATGCACCACGCGGTCAGCGGGGATCCGCTCGAGGTGATTGCTCCCCTACCGCGTGACCTGTCCGAGTTCTGGGCCAAGCTCTAGTTGCTGGCGCCGCTAGCGCCGCTAGCGCCGCTCGCACCGCCTGCGCCGCTGTCAGCGCCAGCCGCGCCTTGGCCAATGCCGGACTGACCCCCCGCACCAGCGCTGCCCAGCCCCAAGCCTCCGTCTTCGCAAGGCAATGCGACGACCACGCACGGCTGCTGTTCGAACTCGTCGCAACTGGTGAAGGAGTCGTACAGCGCCGCGCAGCCGGTCACGCTGGCTTTGTCGTACATGAAGCACGCGGTGCTGCCCGCCGGACGAATGTAGTCCGGACAAGTGCGCATCACCGGGTCGCAGCTCAGCGCCATGCGGGCCGCGCTTTCGGCCGCCGTCAGCTGCGCGCAGGCGGTTGCCTCATCGAGCGGCGGGCCCCCGCCGTCAGGTTGGAACGCCCCCGGCGGGGACGGCACGACGTCCGCCGAGTCATGAGTGGAGGCGCAACTCGCCGCGACGACCGCGCTGAGCACGCTCGCAACTAACAAGCTCGACGAGCGGGCGTAGTTCATTGAGGTAAAAGGAGCCCTCGTAAATATGCGGGCGCTTTCTATACAGCATTTCAGGCCCTGCCGCAGCAGGCCGCCTCGGACGCTGCCCATGTGTCGGTCTGACACACCCTACAGATTCGATTGACGGCAGAAGCGCTAGGGGATACCGGGGGCCATTCATGCCCATTCGTCGCGCACTCCTGTCCGTGTCTGACAAGTCTGGTTTGGTCGAATTCGCTCGGGCGTTGGCGGCCCAGAAGGTCGCGCTGCTCTCGACTGGCGGCACCTTCGCTGCCTTGCAGAAGGCGGGTATCCCGGTCGAGACCGTGGAGAGCTACACCGGCTCACCCGAGGTCATGGACGGCCGCGTGAAGACCCTGCACCCGCGCATCCACGGCGCGCTCCTGGCTCGTGAAGGCACGGACGACGCCGATCTCGCGCGCCTCGGCGGGCAGCCCATCGACCTCGTCGTGGTGAACCTTTACCCCTTCGAGCAGACGCTAGCGAAGCCGGGCGCAACTGCCGAAGAGCTGATCGAGAACATCGATATCGGCGGGCCGAGCATGCTTCGCTCAGCCGCCAAGAACCACGCGCGCGTGACGGTCGTCTGTGATCCCGCTGACTATTCTGGAGTGCTCGCCGAAATCGAGCAGAACGGCGAGGTCAGCCGGCCAATGCGCGAGCGTCTGGCGGGCAAGGTGTTCGCACACACCTCGGCCTACGACTCAGCGATCGCCAGCTGGCTCACTGGGCGCGGCGAAACCGACGGCTACCCACGGCATCTGTCGCTCGTGCTGGAGAAGGCGTACGGCCTGCGCTACGGCGAGAACCCCCATCAGAGCGGCGCGTTTTACCGCGAGCGCAACGCGCCGGGCGGCTCGCTGGCCACGGTCGAGAGCATCGGCAGCGGAGCCAAAGAGCTGAGCTTCAATAACTTGGTCGATCTCGAGGCCGCGCTCGACGCAGTGCGCGAGTTCGAAAACCCCGCCGCAGTCGTGGTCAAGCACACGAGCCCGTGCGGTGTGGCCACCGGCCCGACGCTCGCAGACGCCTACCGCGCCGCGCGCGACGCCGATGCGATGAGCGCCTTTGGCGGCATCGTCGCGTTGAACCACGAGGTCGACGACGCCACCGCTCAGATCCTGAGTGAGACGTTCTTGGAGTGCATCATCGCGCCGGGCTTCGCCGTCGGCGCGCTGGAAAAATTGCGCAAGAAGGCCCAGCTCCGTTTGATCACGACCAACGGCTGGCTCGGGCGCGGGCACAAGGCGCTGCAGTTCAAGCGCGTGGGCGGAGGTTTCGCGGTGCAGGAGCGGGACGGCACCGGCTTCGGTGAGGTGCAAAGCGGTCGCGTCGTGACCAAGCGCGCACCCAGCGCATCCGAGCTGTCCGCGCTCGAGTTCGCTTGGTCGGTATGCAAGCACGTGAAGAGCAACGCCATCGTGCTCGCGGGCCCGGGCCGCAGCCCCGGCATCTACGCCACGCTCGGCATCGGCGGTGGGCAAACGGCGCGCGTAACGGCCGTGCAGGTCGCTTGCGAGAAAGCCGGCGCCGCCACCAAGGGCGCAGTGCTGGCTTCAGACGCCTACTTCCCGTTCGCCGACGGCCTGCAAACCGCCACGCGCGCCGGCGTCACTGCGGTCGCTCAACCCGGTGGCAGCAAGAAGGACGACGAAGTGATCAAGGCCGCAGACGAAGCCGGCATCGCCATGATCTTCACCGGCGTACGGCATTTCCGGCACTGAAGCCCGGAGCTCGAATTCGTTCTGACAAATGGTGCAATGACGATTGATGACGACCATGAACCGC
>DATHOI010000234.1:0-3578 GCA_035485095.1 Polyangiaceae bacterium
GAACGCCGTCAGGCCACAGTAGCCACTGATCACTGGTATCGCCGCGCCGTAGGCGACGCATTTGGTGAGTCCAATCGTGAGATCACCGACGCTGACCATACTCACGTTCGCAAATGTACGCGGGTTGATGCCGAAGAACGCGTAGGCCGTCCACATTCCCGAGAGAAAAGCGACGCCGGCAGCGATCACGACGAGCGCCCCGAACACCGACAAGCTTGCCAGAAAACGGGGCCGGATCAGATAGTCCACCGGATCGGTCGCGCACATGCGTAGAGCGTCGACCTGCTCGGTTACTACCATCGAGCCGATTTCTGCGGCGATCCCGGCGCCGACGCGGGTCGCGAGCATCAGCGCGCAGATGCTCGCCGCCAGATCACGCACTAAAAGCTGTAAGAACGTGGCGCCGAGCAGGGACAGGTCGGGCACGACTCGCTGCGTTTGCAGGCCGCCCTGGTAGACCAGGATCATGCCGATGAACCCCATCACGATGCAAAGGAAAGCGAGTGAGCGATTGCCTATCTCGTACATCTCGCGGAGGAATGCGCGGCGGTTGGGCTCGCCGCGCAGCGAGTAGTGAAGCGTGAGCACGAAGACGCGGTACAGATCGCGCATCGTGACGAAGGCGTCTAGAAATAGCCGGCCGAGCGCCGCCGCGAGTCGCGAACGGGCTCTGCCCAAGGGTAGTGCGCTTGGCTCGTAAGGTGTCATGCGAGGGCGAACGAAAGCAGGTAGTCGAGCACGAAGATGCCCGCTGCGCTGACCACGACGGTGGCGTTGACCGAGCGGCCCACGCCGGGTGCTCCACCGTTGGTCGATAGCCCAAAATGACAACTGGAAAGGCCGATTACTGCGCCAAAAACGATGCTCTTGGAGAGCCCGTGAGCGACATCGCCGAAGCCCAATAAACCGGTCGTCAGTCCTCGATAGAAGACGCCCGGCTCGACGCCGAGGAAGCCGGCGCCCGCGTACGCCGCCCCGAGCAGCGCAAGCGCATCCGAAAAAATAGTGGACAGAAATAGTGTGATGACGATCGCCAAGAACCGCGGCGCGACGAGGAACGCTATTGGGTCGATGGCCAGAGCACGCAGGGCGTCGATCTGTTCTGTGACGGCCATCGTGCCGAGCTCGGCGGTGTTGTTCGCGCCGACGCGGCCATTGATCATCAGGGCAGTGAGCAGAGGGGCGATTTCACGCAGCGTGCCGAAGCCTGCGCCCCAGCCCAGCAACCCGTATGCGCCGTAACGTTGCACGATGGGCGCGGCCTGAATCACCATGATGCCGCCGGTGAAGAGGGCAGTGACGGTCACGATGGGCAGGGATTTGATGCCCATACGGTGCAGATTCCGAAATAGCTCGTTGCGATCGAAGTCGCGCCGCAGCACCCGTCGCACGATATCGGCCAGCAGAACACCCAGGCCGCCGACCAGTGACAATGTGTCGCTCGCCCTCTGGCCGAATGCCGCGACCACCGGATTTGCTCGCGGGCTGGATTCGGCTTGCATCGGCTGATGAGTGTACGCGCGGCTCGTTGCTGCACACTCGGAAAGTGTATTCACCGGCCCGGCCGCGTCATCCAGGTCTGCCGGCGGCCCAAAGCAGTGCTAGTCTCGCTTTGCTGCAGGTCAGGAAAAATCCCATGAAAATCTCGCAAATAGCCGTCCAATGCTACACGCTTCGAGAGCACCTGAAGACAGCTGCCGACTTTGCCGCGAGCATGAAGCGCGTGCGCGCGATCGGGTACCAGGCCGTGCAAATCAGCGGTGTCGGCCCAATCTCGCCAGCGGAGATCCGCCGCATGACCGACGCGGAGGGCCTGAAGATCTGCGCAACTCACGAGCCGGGTGAGGACATCGTGGAGCGGCCCGAGGCGGTCGTGGAGGTGCTCAGCACGCTGGGCTGCGCGCTCACCGCCTATCCGTTCCCACACAAGGCGCTCAACTCGCGCGCGGATGTGGAACACTTGGCGGATGCGCTGAACCGCGCTGGGGCCGTGCTCCAGGCCGCCGGGATGGTGCTCACGTATCACAATCACGAGCTCGAGTTCCGCAAGTTCGAAGGCCAAACGGTGCTGGAGATCTTGTTCGAACGCACGGATCGGAGCCTGGTTCAGGCAGAGCTCGATACGTATTGGGTTCAGGCGGGCGGTGCGGATCCCGTCGCTTGGTGCGAACGCATGGCGGGGCGTCTGCCCATGATCCACCTCAAAGACTATGCGGTTCACCCAGAGGACCGAGCACCCGTCATGGCCGCGCTCGGCGAGGGCAACTTGGACTTTCCGCGCATCGTTGCTGCGGCAGAGCGCAGCGGTTGTCAGTGGTTCATCGTGGAGCAGGACCGCGGGTTCAGCGATGCGTTCGCGGCCATCGACACGAGTTTCAAATTTTTGAGTAAGAAGATCGCAAGTTAGTCAGAGCGGTCCGTCCACCGCGCCGTGCACGAATTGATGGACGCGCGGGTCGCCGGCGTTGCGGGCTTCCGCTGTCGTGCCGTCGAAAATCAGCCTCCCACCGAGCATCATGCCGACGCGGTCGGTCACGGTCAGCAGGCGATCCAAGTCGCTCGAGACCATGATCACCGTCGATTTTGCGGCGCGCTGCTCGGCGCGCAGTAGGTCGAAGATTTTTTGACTGGTGACCGGGTCGAGACCCGCGGCGGGTTCGTCGTAGAGGACGATAGGGGCGCGGGTCACCGTCGCGCGAGCGACGCCCACGCGCTTCTTTTGCCCGCCGCTCAGCCCCGCCGGCACTCGCGACTCGAACCCCGAGAGGTCGACTCTCGACAGCCGCTCCGCGACGCGCGCCGAAATCTCACTCTCTGGAAGGTCGAACAGTCGGCGCAGCGGGAACGCTATGTTTTCGGCGACGGTCATGAAATCGAAGAGAGCGTTGTTCTGGAACAACATGCCGATGCCCTTACGGAACTCGTGCAGCTCCATGTCGCCTAGGGAGAGCACGTCGCGTCCGTCGACCGTGACTTTTCCGGCGTCGGGGCGCATCAACCCAGTAATCATCCGCAGCAGCAGACTCTTTCCAGAGGCGCCCGGCCCGATCAAACCAAATAGGCATTGATCGGGCACGTGCAGATTCACGTCCGTGAGCACCGCGCGATCGAAGCTTTTGGTGACGCCTTCTAGTCGAATCAACGCGCGCCCTGCGTCTCCGCGGCGCGCTGCTCCGCGAGACCCGACTCTGCGCGCCGCGCGCGCGCCCAAACCAAGATCAGTGCGCCGAGTAGCCCCAAATTCAAGAACAACGCGCCGCCCACGATGGAGCGCAGCGGAAAAACCGAGCTGCGCGTGACGGTGACTGGTCCGAAACGCGACAACTCTCGCTCGGCAGGCCGAGTCGGCGTGGGCACCGTGAGCGCCACGACCGTCACTTGCGCCGGAACGAGTCCGGGCACCGCACCAGCCACCAACCTCTGCACGTCCCCGTTGGAGATGGGCGGCGCAGCGCCGTGATGCCTGAGCAGCACGGACGCAGAGGGGGAAACCGGCGCTTCGTCCGGAGCCAACGAGTCTTGGACCGGCACCGCGAGGTGAACGCGGACGGAAACGACGCCATCCAAGCTACGCAAAG
>DATHOI010000235.1:0-9328 GCA_035485095.1 Polyangiaceae bacterium
AAGACCGGGCGCCCGCGCCAGCCATGCCCAAGAAACCCGCCGAGCCACCCGACGTTCTGATTATCGGCGGTGGGATCATGGGCACCGCGTCGGCGTGGGAGCTGGCGCGTCACGGCGCGAAAGTCGTGGTCCTCGAGCGCAGCGTGCCAGGCGCCGAAGCTTCGAGCGCTGCCGCCGGCATCCTCGGAGCACAAGCTGAAGCGCACCACCCGGGGCCGATGGCCGAGCTGTGCTTGGCGAGCCGCGCGCGCTACGCCAAATTTGCGCGCACCCTGAGCGAAGAGACGCGCATCGACGTCGGGTACCGTGAGTGCGGCGTGCTGCGCGTCGCCTTCGACCCGAGCGGCGCGCGTAAGCTGCGCGCCGAAAACGCCTGGCAGAGCAAACGCCGCCTACAGGTCGAAGCTCTGGGCCGCCGCGAGCTCGCGCGGCACGAACCGCAACTGTCGTCGAAGCTCTCGGGCGGCGTGCGCTTTGCAAACGACGCGCGCGTCGAGCCGAAAGCGCTACTGCGCGCGTTGCACATCGCGGCCCTCGGTCGCGGCGTGGTCTTCCGCAGCGGCGCCTTCGCACGCCGCGTGGTCGTCGAGGGCGAACGAGCGGTCGGCGTGGCGCTGGACGACGGCGCGGTATTGCGCGCCAAAAACGTGGTCGTCGCGGCGGGCAGCTGGACGTCTTTGATCGACGGGCTCGGCTTGCCGACGGGCCAAGTCGTGCCAGCGCGCGGGCAGATCGTCGAGCTCGAGCTGCCCGCGCCTCCATTGTCGCACGTCGTGTTCGGCCCCGGCGCGTACCTCGTGCCGCGCGATGATGGCCGAGTGCTCGTCGGCTCGACGCTCGAGTTCGTCGGCTACGAACGCGAGGTCACCGCGGGTGCCGTGCGCGATCTGTTGACGCACGCGATCGCAATATTGCCGGCGCTGGAGCGCGCAGGCCTGCGCGCGACATGGTCGAATTTCCGTCCCTACACCAAGGACGAATTACCCCTGCTCGGTCGCACCCAGATCGAGTCCTTGTTCCTGAGCACGGGGCACTACAGAAACGGCATTTTGCTCGCGCCCGTCAGCGCCGAAATCGTGCGCGCGGCGGTGCTCGGTCAACGTCCGCCCGTGCCGCTCGCTGCGTTTCGCCCGGAACGCGTGCTATGACCCAGGCACAGATGACCGGCGCTCGCCGAACCTCGCTCGCTTCGCCTGGCGGCTCACAGCGGCTCAGTCTGGGCGTGCTGGTCTCCGGCGCCGGCTCGAACCTACAAGCCATTCTCGACGCGGTCGCCGCGGGCATGCTCGCCGCCGACGTGAAGGTCGTGATCTCGAACCGCGAGGGCGCGAAAGCGTTGGATCGCGCGCGCGCGGCGAACGTGCCCGCGCTGACCATCCCACACCAGGCCTTTCCGAGTCGCGAGGCGTTCGACGGCGCGCTCGTGTCCGCGCTACGCGAAGCCGGCGTCGATTGGGTCGTGCTGGCCGGCTTCATGCGCGTTTTGACGCCGGAATTTCTGAATGCCTTCGCAGGGCGCATCATCAACATTCACCCTGCGCTCCTGCCCTCATTTCCCGGAGTCGACGCCGCCAAACAAGCCCTCGACTATGGCGTCAAAATCACGGGCTGCACCGTGCATTTCGTCGAGCTCGGGGTCGACATGGGCAAAATCATCGCGCAACGCGCCGTGCCCGTGGAAGACAGCGATGATTTGTCGTCGCTAGGTGCGCGCATTCATGCAGCCGAGCACGAGCTCTTCGTCAGTGTGCTTCGTGACATCGCCGCCGGTCGCGTCACGCCACTCGCGCTGCCGTCCGCAAGCGAGACCTGAGCCGTGACGTCGCGACACTACGACGTGGTCGTCTTGGGCCGCTCGCTCGGCGCGCTGGCCGCCGCAGCGCTGCTCGCCCGCAGAGATTTTCGAGTGCTCCTGCTCGGTCAAGGGCAACGCGCACAGAGCTATCGCTTCGAAGACCACGTGCTGTGCCGGCGCACCTTCACTCTGCTCTCCGGCTCCTCGCCAACTTGGCGACGCATCTTGCACGAGCTCGCGCAGAGCCCGCAATTCCGGCGGCGCACCACGCCGCTCGATCCCATGTTCGTGATGTTGAGCGAAGGACGGCGAGTCGAGGTACCGCCGGACATGGAGCTCTTCGGGCGCGAAATCGATCGTGAATTCCCGGAGGTGCGGCAGCTCGTGGACGAACTCTACGGCAGCATCGCCGTCGTCAACGCTGCCGCCGATACCGCCTTCGAACGCGACGCGCTGTGGCCGCCTGGCAGCCTCTGGGAGCGCTTCGAAACCGGTCGCATCGCCGCCACGCTACCGTTCACGCGCGCCGAGCGCAGTCAGGACTTGCTGGGTAAGTTCCCAGCGGGCCACGCGTATCGCGACATCACCACCATCCCGGCCGCGTTCGCGTCGAACGCCGCGGTGCTGGGCAGTGATTTTCCGCCCTTTGCCTTGGCGCGCTTGCACGGCGCTTGGACGCGCGGCGTGCAGACCTTGGCGCGCAGCGAGGACGAGCTGTCCGAGTTTTTGTGCGAGCGCATCGAAGCGCACGGCGGCGTGATCGAGCTCGATCGTCGCGCGGCGTCGCTGGTCACTCGGCGCGGCGCGGTGGTCGGCATCATGGAGGACGGCGAAGAGGCCCCGACCGGCGCAACGTCCGTGATCTCCGATCAATCCGGAGAGGCGCTCGCGCAGCTGTCGGGCGGCGAGGGCATCACCAAATCCGCCCGCGCCGACTGGCCACGCATGAACCCCGAGGCAGGGCGGTTCGTGGTCAGCCTGCTGGTGCACACTCGCGGCTTGCCCGGGCCGCTCCCGCGCGAGTCGTTCATCATGCCGAGCGAGCGCCTGCGACGCGATCCGCGCCACCCCGTCGTCCACCTGCAACGCTATGAAGCCGCTGCATTTTCCGAGGCGCGTCCACAGGCGCGCGACGAAACGCTGCTCGTCGCCGAAGCGATCTTGCCCGCGCGCGGCTCGCTCACGTTGCTCGAGGCGCGCGAAGCGGTGTTGGGCGCGCTCAAGGGCGCGTTGCCGTTCTTGGAGGAGCACCTCGTGATCGTCGATTCGACTCACGACGGCCTACCGCTGTACGACTACCGCACTGGGTCGCGACGTGAGGTCGACCGCGTACACGTGCACGACGCCGCGCCGGGAGCCGAGGCGATGGAGCGTTTGTGGGCGGTCGAGCCAGCCGGTTACCTCGACATCGCTGGTGAGCCGGTGCGTGGGCCGATCCCCAACACCTACCTTGTGGGTAAGACAGTGCTGCCAGGGCTCGGTCAAGAAGGTGAGCTCATCGCCGCGTTTGGTGCGGCAAAACTGATCACGCGTAAGGACGGAGCGCGCCAAAAAATGCGGCGCCAAATGTGGAGCAAGATTGAGACGACGTAGCAAGCGACGCGCAAACGGGAAAGCATCGCCTCGTACTCGCACTCTTGTGTAAGCTGTTCATCGATGGTGACTCGCCTCGAGATACCCAACTGGGTGACACCTTTCGTACTGCCCAGAGTAGTGAAAGGCGTGAGCGCAGGCCTCTTCGCGCTCGCCGCACTTTCAGTCGACACGCGTGCGCTCGCCGCCGAGACCAGTCAGCCCTTACAGGTGCTCGCGGTACAGAGCGACGACGCGGTGGACCAAGCGCAAGCGCTCACGCTCGCGCTCAAGAGCTCGGCCAAGCATCAATCATCGTTCAAGCTCGTGCCTGGCGACTATTCGCTCGAAGTGTTGTCGCTCGCGCTCGGCTGCGCCGATCCGCCGGACGACCCGTGCCTCGCCAAGATCGGCGCCAAGATCAAAGCAGAGGCCTTCATTTGGGGCTCGCTCGGCAAGGATGGCTCCAAGCTCGATCTCAAGCTGAACCTGTACCGGCAAGGCGAGCCGAACCGCGGCACCGAGCTTCGCTTCGACGCGAACAAAGTCGGCGACGACGCGCTGGCGGCAATTGCCGACCGCGCGCTCGCCACGTTGCTCGCTGTGAAAGGACACGCATCGAGCGACGAAGAGACGGAGGAGACCGGCAGACTGCTGCTCAGCGCGGACGACCTCGACGGACAAGTCATCATCGACGGAGCGCCCGCCGGCGACATTCGGGACGGGCACGCGCAGCTCGAGCTACCAGTCGGCGACCACGACGTGAGTGTGCGCGTGGATGGTTACCGCGACGCGGAAGGGACGATCACCATCTCGGCGAACAAGCGTGCGCTGCTCCGTCTGCACCCGGAGAAGATGGGCACGACGCACGCCACCCACGACGAGAGCGAAGCCGACGCGAGCAGCTCCAACACGAGCGCCGGTTGGGGCGCGATCATCGTAGGCGGAGTATTCGCCGCTGCCGGCGTGTACGCCACGCTGCGCGTAAATTCGATCAATCACGACGCTGACTTCAGCAGCTACCGAGCGGGAATCCCTGGCGATCAGGACGCATGCGTGGAAGCGAATCGCGACGTGATGGTGAGCGGCGCGACCTCGCCGGACCGGATTTCGAGCTTGTGCTCGCAATCGAAAACCTTCGTCGCGTTGCAGTACGTGTTCTTCGGCTTGGGCGCGATCTCGGCGGGCACGGGCGCGCTCATCTTGCTCACGAACGACGACACACCGCCGCCGAAGAGCGGTTCCCTGCGAGCCGGGCGACGGCAGAGCGCGGGCATTCAACCCAGCGTGAGCGTTGGGCCGCACTCCGCTGGCATCGATCTTCGTTTGCGTTTCTAGGAGTGCCGGAGTGCGGATCGTCGCAGGGGAATTTCGCGGGCGCGAGCTGGTCACTCCCGCAGGTGACACGACACGGCCGACCGCGGCGCGCGCGCGCGAGGCGCTGTTCTCGATCCTGGCCGACGTGCGCGAAGCGCTAGTGCTCGACCTGTACGCCGGCAGCGGTGCACTCGGGCTGGAAGCGCTTTCACGCGGGGCCGACCGGGCCGTCTTCGTCGAGACCAACAAGGCCGCGCAACGAGCGATCAAGAGCAACGTAGCGACCCTCGGCCTGGATGACCGCGCCACGCTGCTACCGCTGAAGGCCGAAGCATCGCTCCGGGCGCTGGAGCGGCTCGGGCCGTTTTCGCTAGTTTTCGCCGATCCGCCCTGGGCGGATGCGCAGGCTGCGCTCGGTATTTTAGAGCGCCTCGCCGACGCCGCATTGCTCACACCGGCCGCGCGGCTCGTACTCGAGCATGCGGCGCGCAGCGGCCCCGTGCTCGCTGAAAAATCGCCTCTCTGCGCACTCGATACACGCCGTTGGGGTGACACGGCGGTCACCCTGTTCGAAGCTCGATCCGAGAGCGAGAACGGGCCCGCGGGCGGGCCTTAAGAACCCTCGCGCTTGGTCGGTCGGGTAGCTATAGTCGGCTGCCTGAAAGCCGGCGGTTTTCGACTTGTCGATGACGAAAGTGGAGTTCCCTGATGTCTGAAACCACCCCGCCTATTCCGAAGTCGGGCGGTAACGGTCCGTTCATTCTTGCCGCCGTCGTGATGCTCTTGCTCATGGGCGGCCTGATCTTTTGGAAGATGAAGAGTGGCGGGGAGGCGCCGAAGGCGCAAGACACCGCGATCCCGTCTGCCACGCAGAACGTCCCGACACTGGACGAGGCGCCGCCGCCTCCACCGCCGGTCGCGTCGGACTCTGCAGCCCCCGACAACACGAAGCCCAGCGCGAAAAAACTGGTGAGCTCAGGCGGCGGCGGCGCGTGCGGACCGTGCAGCGGCGATGCGACACCAGCGATCGTCTCGGCGCTACACGCCAAGGGCGCGCAGACACGTAGCTGCTACGAGCACGCGCTTCGGCAGAACAGCATGCTGGCTGGGCGCATGTCGATCCAGCTGACGATCAATCAGTCGGGCCAAGTCTGTAGCTCCAACGTGGCCAGCAATGAGCTGGGTGACCCGAGTGTCGCCAACTGCGTGCTGCAAATGATGCGTGGCGGCACGTTCCCGGCTCCCGCCAAGGGCTGCGTGCAAGTCGCGCTGCCCCTCAATTTCACGCCCAAAACCTGATGACGCGCGCACGTCCCGTCAAAATTGCGCTGCTTTTGGCGGTGGGGTGCGCACTGGGAGCGCTCGCGTCGTGTAGCGAAGACGGCGTCACTCCGAACTGTCCGGCGCTGCCGCTCTACCAAACGTACCCGCTCGGTGACGCATCGATTCCGGATGCGGCAAGCGGGGACTCTGCTGCGAGCAAGGCCGCGCTCGCCAATGCAGTCGCGGCCAATTGCGCAACCGGAGTAAACGGCGTCGGCGGCCCCGTCACGAGCACGGGCGGCAGCAGCGGTAACGCGGGCGGCGAAGGCGGCAGCGCCGACGGCAATGCCGGTGCAGCCGGTCGCAACTGATCCCGACGCGAGCGTGTCGGACGAATCACCCGGAGCGCGCGACATGCCGAGCCGCGCGCCGGCCTTCGGAATATTGCTGACGGTCGCCTACGACGGTCGGCGCTTTTCGGGTTGGGCGCGCCAGAGCAACGCGCGCAGCATTGCGGGTGAGCTCGACGGCGCGATCGCGGCGGTCGATCCCAAAGCGAGCAAGACGCGAGGACTCAGTCGTACCGACGCAGGCGTGCACGCGAAAGAGCAGCTCGCTTGCTTCGACAGCGACAAGGACATCACTCTCCGCGGTTGGGTGCTCGCGATCTCTCAACACTTGCCAGACGAGATCGCCATCGTGCGCGCCGCGCGCGTGGAGCCGGGCTTCGACGCGCGCCGCTTCCTCACTCGCAAGGTGTACCGCTACACAGTGCTACACAGCTTGGTGCGCGATCCCTTTTTGGAAGGGCGCGCCTGGCGAATCATGGAGAGGTTCAACCACTATGACCTCAACGCCGTCGCGCAGGTACTGGTCGGCCAGCACGACTTCGCCGCCTTCCGTGGTGCCGCCGACACGCGCACGGACACGGTGCGACAGATATTTCGCATCGACGTGCGAGCAGCGCATAACGACGATCGCATCACGCTGATCGACGTTGAAGGTGACAAATTCCTCTACAATATGGTGCGGATCATCGTCGGGACGCTGATCGACATCGGTCGCGAACGGCGTCCGAAGGATGCGCTCGTACGCGCCCTCGCGAGTCATGCGCGAACGGATCTCGGCATCACGGCGCCACCGGATGGTCTCTGTTTGGAGCGAGTCGTCATCGAGCCGAATGGGCGAGGCGCGGACGGCGCGCCATCGGCGATAGACAAGCTCGACTCCTGGCCCGCCGCGCATTGACGGAAGTCGAGTCGTCGCGTAGCTTCCGCCGGCGACAACGCGGGCTCGGACCCGTTCGTCGAGCTACGCTCAGTCGGGTCTACAGACAGCGACTTCATCGAGCGAGCACCTAGGAGCTTCGAAACGTGATGGGCCTCAAGCAGAAAATCGTCGACCGCAGTAAGCAGGCACTCCTTCGGCCGAGCGTCTTGCGCTGGGTCACCGACGATCGCGTCATGAAAGCCACCGAGGGGTTCATGGACGCGCGCTCGCGCGTGCGGGACGCCTGGAACGTGCTGCTCAACGGCAACGAGCTACCGAATATCGATCCTGCGTTGGACGAGAACATCGGGCAATCCGCGCCGCCGGTCGACAGCAAGAGCAACGGACACACGAACGGTCACGCCGCCAACGGTGCCAGCCACTCCGTAACGAACGGCAATGGTGCCAGCAATGGCGCGCGCGTCGACCTCGCGGATCGCGAAGGCTCGTCCGACATGGCCGAGTCCATGAGGGAGCGCACCAGCCTCGCTACCATCGGCGGCAAGGACGTATTCGAGAAGTGCTTCAAGTTCATGGCCGCGGACAACGCGCGCAAGATGGGCATCTATCCCTTCTTCCGCCCGCTCGATTTCGCCGACGGCCCCGAAGCGCAAATCAACGGCAAGCGCGTGGTCATGTTCGGCTCGAACAATTACCTCGGCCTGACCACGCACCCCAAAGTACGCGAGGCCGCCAAAGCCGCGATCGACAAGTACGGCACGAGCATGACCGGGTCGCGTCTGGTCAACGGCTCGATGCGCCTGCACGAAGAGTTCGAAGAGCGGCTCGCCAAATGGTTCAACAAAGAGGCGGCGCTCGTGTTCACCACTGGCTACCAGGTGAACATCGCGACGTGCGCGGCGTTGCTGTCGAACAAGCAATCGGTCGCCGTGATCGACCGCAATGTGCACGCCTCCCTGTATGACGGCACGCGGCTCGGCCAATCGGCAGGCGCGCGGCTCGTGCGCTACCGCCACAACGACGCTGAATCCCTGGACAAAGCGCTAGAAAAGCTGGAGCTCGGCGACGGCGCGTTCGTGCTCACGGACGGCGTCTTCAGCGCTGAAGGCGAGATCGCCAAGCTCGACGAGATCGTGCCCATCGTGAAGAAGCACGGTGCACGCTTGTTCGTCGATGACGCGCACGCTCTCGGCGTGATCGGCCCGGGCGGTATGGGCACGGCGGCGCACTTCGGCCTCCTCGATCAAGTCGACCTGATCGGCGGCACGTTCTCGAAGTCACTCGCCAGCATCGGCGGTTGGCTCGTGGGCGACCGCAAGGTGCTGGACTACATCCGGCACTTCGCTCCCTCCTTCATGTTCGCCGCAGCCGCCGCGCCGCCCTGCGTGGCCGCAGCCATGGCCGCCTTCGACGTCATGCGTGAAGAGACCTGGCGCATCGACAAGCTGCGCGAGAACTTCACCTACATGCGTGACGAGCTCCGCAAAATGGGCTTCGAGCTCGGCCATACGCAAACCGCCGTGATCCCGATCTACATTCGCCAAGATCTGCGCACGATCATGATGTGGCGCGACCTGTTGGAAGAGTACGGCATCTACACGAACCCGTTCATCTCTCCGGGCGTGCCGCCGAAGAGCGCCATGCTGCGCACCAGCTACATGGCCACGCATGATCGCCATCATCTCGATCGCGCGCTCGAGGGCTTCCAAAAAGTCGGCAAAAAATACGGCGTGATCTGAGCTCGGTCACTCGACCGCTGACGCCAAAGGCCTTGGCGCGGTTCGCTCCGCGAGGCGCGATTTCGAAGCTCGAGTTCAAACCTCGAAATCGGGCTGCAAAGAGGTGATTTTGTTGCGGCTCGCTCGCTGTCTGACGCCGAAGGCTGGGCCGCTCCGCGCGCCACCCGTGACCATCAACCCAGCTCGAAGCCACGCCGGCTTGACGCACCAGGGGGCCCAAAGTTAGCTGCGCGCCAATGACTCTCGAGCTTCGGCAAACTCCGATCGGCGGCAAGATCACGGATTTTTTGAACCTGGTGGATTACATCTACCAGCGCGATCCGAACTACGTCCGGCCGCTCGACATGGACATGAAGGACAGGTTGAGCCAAAAGAACCCCTTCTTCGAGCATGGGGACGGCGTGATCTTCAC
>DATHOI010000236.1:0-3936 GCA_035485095.1 Polyangiaceae bacterium
ACGTGCTGCTTGCCGGCATCAACGACACGCCGGATGACGCGCGCCGCTTGTCGGATTTTTGCGTCGGGTTCCCGCATCAAATCAACTTGATCCCGTTCAACAAGCATCGCGCCTCCGAGTTTCGCGCGCCGGCGGAAGAAACGGTGACCGCGTTCGCGCGTGCCTTGCTCGACCATCGCAAGAGCGTGCTCACGGTGCGTCGCTCCCGCGGGCGCGACGTGGGCGCCGCCTGCGGACAGCTTGTCTTGGACTGATACCAGTCGAGAGACGCGTTATTGCGTTCCGCTGGCGCTGAACACGCCGCGGATAAGCATCGGAATTTACGTGAGAATTCGGCATCGACCGGAGCGCGGGCCCCAGTGCCTCGAAAAACTGCTACGAGGGGCCCGCAAATGCCCTCGATCCAAATCAACGACGTGAGCAAGGCGTACGGAAAAAAGCGCCTGTTCCAAGAGGTAACGGTCGAGTTCAACGAGGGTAAACGCTACGGCCTGACGGGCCCGAACGGCGCCGGCAAATCGACCTTCCTGAAGATCATATCGGGCGAGCTCGAGGCGGACTCGGGACACGTCCATAAGCCCGAGCGCACGGGCGTGCTGAAGCAGGACCAGTTCGGCTTCGAAAAGATGATCGTGTTGTCCGTCGTGCTGATGGGCAACCAGCGCCTGTGGGCGGCGATGCAGGAGAAGGAAGAGCTGCTCGCCAAGGAGAACCTGACCGACAAGCAGGGCGAGCTGCTCGGCGAGCTCGAAGGCGTGATCGCAGAAGAGGACGGCTACTCCGCCGAGTCCGACGCGGCGGAGTTGCTCAGCGGCCTCGGCATTCCGGAGGGTGAGCATGAAAAGCAAATGCGCGAGCTCCCCGGTGGCTTGAAGCTGCGCGTGCTCTTGGCGCAAGCGCTATTCGGCAACCCCGATGCGCTCCTGCTCGACGAGCCGACGAACAATCTCGATATCGACAGCATCCGCTGGCTCGAGAAATTCTTGTGCAACTACCGCGGCGTGCTGGTGACTATCTCGCACGACAGGCACTTCTTGAACGAGATCTGCACGCACATCGCAGACATCGATTACGAAACGATCATCACCTACCCCGGCGGCTATGACGACATGATCATCGCCAAAGGCCAAGTCCGCGGCAAGATCGAGCAAGAGAACGCCGAGCGGCAGAAGAAGGTCGCGCAGCTGCAAGACTTCGTGGCTCGCTTCGCGGCTGGTACGCGCGGAACTCAGGTGCAAAGCCGCAAGAAGCAGATCGAACGCCTACAATTGACGGATTTGAAGCGCTCCAACATCGAGCGGCCGTTCATTCAATTCTTGGTCAAAAAGCCTTCCGGCAAACAAACCGTGACGATCGAAAATCTGACCAAGCGTTGGCCGGACGTGACGGTGTGTGAAAACTTCACGACCATCGTCACCAAGGGCGAGAAGATCGCGATCATCGGCCGCAGCGGTGTCGGTAAAACCACGCTTTGCAAAATGCTCGCGGAGAACCTCAAGCCCGACGCCGGCACGATCACTTGGGGGCATCAGGTGAGCATCGGCTACCTGGCGCAAGATCACCGCGAGGGGATTCCGAACGGCACGACGGTGAGCGCGTGGCTACATTCCTTCGACCCGCTCGCGACTCAACAAGACATCCGCGGTTTGCTCGGCAAAATGCTGTTCAAGGGTGAAGAGGGCATGAAGCCGACCGACGCGCTGTCCGGCGGTGAAGCCGTGCGCATGATCTTCTCCAAGCTCATGCTCGCCAAAGACAACGTGCTCGTGCTGGACGAGCCCACGAATCACTTGGATCTGGAGTCGATCATCGCGCTGGGCGACGCGCTCACCAAGTATGAAGGCACGGCCTTCGTAGTCACCCACGATCGCGATCTCGTCGCGAGCTTCGCCAATCGCATTTTTGCCTTCACGCCCAAGGGCTTGATCGACTGGCGCGGCGGCTACGACGATTTCCTCGAGAAATTCGGGGAAGACGCCAAGCACTGAGCGCTCGAGGCTTTTTGGAGGCCGCGCGGAAACGGGCGCGCTCGAAGACCCGACACGACTCTCCGCACCCGAGCTCGTCGCGTCACGAAGCGGCGGCCGCGCCTGCCCGCACGGTAACGCTCGACATCAGCGACTCGCGCTGCGCGGGCCAAAACGCTTGACGTTGCGAGCTCGCGCCTTTTCACGTTCTTCTTCGCGGTCGCGAGGTGGCGCATTGGTGACGAGCGAGTCGACCAAATGGCGCGTGACTTCGGCCACGGCGGCGACCGCGCGCTCGAACTCGGCGAGGTTGGTGTGTGACGGCTTCTGAACGCCACTCACTTTGCGCACGTATTGAATGGCGGCAGCACGGATCTCTTGCTCGGTTGCCGGAGGCGCGAAATTGAACAGCGGCCGGATGTTGCGACACATGATGTCCAATTCTGCCGACGAAACCGGCATTTCCAAGTCAGAGTTCGGTCATGCCGGACAAAAGCGATGAATTCTAGCCAGCGGAAGGCGCCCGCGGCTCCGTGCTCACGCCGCCGCCGTCGATCAGCCGCGGCAGCGCAGTCACCTTTCGAGCCGAGATTGGGTGTGAAGGTGTGTGAGGGTGAGTCCCTGCACGCGAGCGCCGGCGCCAAAATCTCGGAATTGCCGAGGAAGTCTCGAATTGGAACTAGTACCAGGTTCCAGGTTCCTCGATAGTAAGCCGTGCGCAGCTCGACTGGAAAGGCTGGGGAGTCCAAATAGCGATTCCTGATTGCCACCTGGCAACGAGACTCACCTAGTTACAGAGTTCTAGATTCGGTATAGTAGTAGGCTGTTCCGAGACCGGTTCCTTGTCGCAGACCTTGGATTGTCACAACGAGAGCAGGGAGATCTGCACGCTTGGTGCGTATCTCGCTGGGCTTGCCACGCCGGGCGAGTCAACGAAGCGCAGGGGAAGAGACGTGTGTAGCCCTGGAGTCCTCAAATGAATATTAGACTGGGTCGTTCTTCACTCGTGGGTTTGTGTGGAGTCGTGGGCTGCGGGCTCGCCTGGGCATGTGGCTCACCGTCACCACCGGTTCTCGTCGGTGACCCGAATGGCTCGAGCGGCTCCGGCACGATCGGTCAACAGGGCGAGAGCGGCGGCATTTGCCGCACGGACGGGAGCTGCGACGCGAACCTGACCTGCCTCGAGGGCTACTGCATTCCAACGGGCCTCGGCACCGGTGGCGGCACGGGCTTGGCGGCACAGGGTGCTCTCGACGGCGCGTGCTACCCAAACAACACCTGCAACGCGAACCTCACGTGTCTCGCGGGGCTCTGTTTGCCGAGCAGCGGCGCTGGCGGCGCTGGCGGCAGCGCAGGTGGCGCAGCGCAGGGCGGCAGCACCGCGCAGGGCGGCAGCACCGCGCAGGCTGGCGCGCCACATGGCGGCAGCACCGCACAAGGTGGTGCGCAAAGTGGAGGCGGCGCAGCGCAGGGCGGCTCGGGCGGCCTTGGCATCACGCCCACGACGGCGATCATCTCGTCTGGTGGCTGGATCGCGCCAGGCTCGAACACGGTCGGGGTCGTTGGCTCTTGGTTCCTCTATAGCGACACGTACTCGACGATCACCGCGTCGCCGACCGGCGGTGCGGATTTTAGCGGAGTAGGCAGTCAGATCTGCGTGTCCGGTACCGTGTCTCAACTGGATACGTACGGCCCAACGCTCGGCTTCAATCTCAACCAGCCCGATACGACGGTCGAAGGCTACGTGCCCGCCAGCTACGGCGTGATCGGTTTCAGCTTCGGCCTGAGCGGCACCGAGCTCCCGTCCGCGTTGCAGGTCGGCTACCACACTCTCGGCGACACCGCGGAGTATTGCTCGACCATCTTCAATCCCTCGACCGCAGGCAACACCGTGGACATCAGCACCAGCCAGCTCGATTGCTGGCAGACTGGCGGCGCTTTCGCGCTCACGTCCACTAGCTATCAGTCG
>DATHOI010000237.1:0-10476 GCA_035485095.1 Polyangiaceae bacterium
AGCACGACGCACACGACCGTCTGCTCTGGCTCGCTCTGAATCGCCCACCGAGTTACCGCTACGAGCTCTCGACGCTCGACGGCCGGACGCGCGCCGACGTGTCGCAATACTCGCCAGACCAAAACGGGTTCCGCTTCGGGGCGGGAGCCCAGTGGCCACCCTCGGCGGTTTGGGGCGGCTGGGTTCACCCCGAATACTTCGCCTGCGGCCTCGACAAACCCGGGCTTCGGTTGCACCCGACCGACCTAGCGGCCGGGTCCGGGGTCGGGATCACGCTCGAGCTGGCGGCACCGGACGAGCACCCTCACTCAATTCAGATTCTCTGGGTGCGCGATGCGGGGCCCGAGACCACGCTGACCTTGAAGGGGGCGGGGTTCGAACGCGTCACCCGGGTTGATGCCGGGCCGGCCGGATGCACGACGACGAATTTAGACCCGGTCGTGCTTTCCACGGAGACCCGCGAAGCTCGTTTCCAGGCCTCCCGACCGGGTGTTCTGGGCTACCTCGAAGTGCTGCCTTAGCCCACAACGTGGGCCTGCCTTTCGCTCCGAGCATTCCTGAAAAGGCGTTGACAATTGAGGCGTTAGAGAAGAGCCTTTAGGTCGAGTCAGGCGCAGAGGGAGCCGAGCGAAGATGACCAAAAGTGAGCTCATCGAGGCCATTGCCGCCAGGGGAGAGCTGACCAAGGCGCGCGCAGAAATGGTCGTCAATTGCGTGTTCGACGCGATGACCGAAGCGCTGCAACGTGGCGAAGGCATTGAGATCCGCGGCTACGGCAGCTTCACGGTTCGCCCCTACAAGCCGTACGCAGGGCGAAACCCGCGCACAGGCCAACCCGTTCCGGTTCCCGCCAAGCGTTTGCCATTCTTCAAGGTTGGCAAAGAGTTGAAAGAGCTCGTCAATGCGAGTCGGCATACGCCGATCACCGGCGGTGACGAAAGCGACGACGACTCGGACGACTGAGCGACGCTGGTTCCCGGGCTACGTGCTCGCGCTCGGGGCAGTCAGCTGGGCGGGAGCTTGGTCCTGCGCTGCAGCGCCGCGCGTTAAGCCAGTGCCAGTGCCAACGCACGTGCCGGGAGTGCCCGCATTGCACCACGGCCCGCTCGGCGATTTCGTGCCGGCCGCAAGTCTGCGCTGGCTGGTGCTGGTCAAGCCACGCGAGATCTTGACTGACCCCGAGCTCGGCCCAGCGATTGCGGAGATCGTGTCGAACAGGCGGCTCGACGCATTCGCCGAGTCGAGCGGTGTCGACCTGCGGCAAGTGACGCGGGCTGCCGTTGCCGGCTTCCCCTATGCCACGCTGTACCTCGCCGAGGTACCAGACGGCACAGCAGCGGCCGCACGCGAGCACTTCGGCGAGCGGCTGTTGGCCGGCGCTGTCAGCAAGCAACCGCGCGCGAACCTGATCCGCATTACCGGCGTGGTCGGGCAAACGCCCGAAACTCTTCTCACAGTCGAGGACCGAGTGCTCGCAGTTGCGGTGGGCGATCCGCTACTGGCGAAGATCGCCGAGGCGTATGCCGAAGAGCGGCTCAAAAATTCTCCGAGCGCACTCCGCGGCGCTGCGTTGTCCACGTTGCCTGACCTCGCGTCGGAAAACGCGGTCACGCTCTTCGCGCCCGGGCCGTTTGCTGATGAGTGGCGACGCGCCGCTGGCGGTCTACTCGAATCCACGGTCGCCGTCGGCGTCGCGCTGCGACCGATTGGTCACGGCAAAATTGTGGCGACACTCTGTCTCTCGGGCGCGTGGCAGGAATCGGCTGACGCAGCAGTGAGTCGTCTTGCTACAGCCTGGACTGCGTTCGCGCAGAGCTCAGCAGGTCACCTGTTTGCGCTGAGCCCCAATGCGGAAGTGAAGGCGAGTCCCGATCTGCTCACGCTCAACGTCGAGATCGAGATCGAGCCGCTGGTGCGAGGATTGAAAGCAGCGGTACTCAGTGACATCACCGAGCTCCTCCAAGTGCAGGGCAAAACGCAGCACAGCGCACCGGATCTTGCGCCAAATGGCGCGCCGTGAGTGAGCACGTGTAGGACAACCACTCATGTTCACGCAGTCGTCGCTCGTTCGTCGCGCGAAACATTAGAGATTTCCGCGACCTATACACGAGCTCAAAAGTCCTCGTTGATTGACCGGAGAGGCGATTGAATGCTAGGACTCCGCCGTGCTGCACTGCGGCGGTCGGGTAGAAGCTAGGACGGCCTTCGCGTGAAGTGCAGGAGGGTTTCTCGTCGTGATTGGCGCTGACGCAACACCGCGTCAGCAAGTGCCAGCCACGGCGCTGCGAGGGTGCGCGCGCCTCGGTGGCCGTCGCACCTTTGCTCCCATGCGAGAGGGCAATCGTCGGTGAATACAGAAGTCGTCACGCGTCACACGTTCAAGGCAGGGGACATGGCAGTGCATCCGGCGCATGGCGTCGGCGAGGTAGAGCAGCTCGAAGACCGCGACCTAGGCGGTCGGAAAACTTCTTGTTACGTCATCAAGATCAAAGACAGCGGACTCAAGGTCATGGTGCCAACGGAAGCCGCCTCGCGCGTCGGCCTTCGTCCCGTCATGAAGAAGAAGGAAGCCCAAAAGATTTTGGACATCCTCAAGGCGCCCGAAGTCGCAGTCGACTTGCAGCCGTGGAATCGCCGCTTTCGCGCCTACACGGAAATGCTGAAGAGCGGGCTGCCGTCGGAAATCGCTAAGGTTCTTCGCGACATGTACCGTTTGAAGTTCGACAAAGACCTGTCCTTCGGCGAGCGCCGCTTGCTTGATCAGGCGCGCAGCCTGCTCGTGCAGGAGCTCGCTCTGGCGCGCAAAGTGCCGCCGGCCGCGATGGAAGGCGAGATTCAGCAAATCTTCTCGGCCTGACCGCGAGTTGCCCGCGCACACTTGTGTCGGATTGAGACGCCAGGGGCTTTAGGGCGGCCGACAGCGGCCGTTCTAAACGCTCATGGAGACTAGGGAAATGCTCGCCTTCGGGCGCTTTCGGCGCGAAGAGCGGATGGCGTTGTCCGTCGCTGCCGAGCAGGCCGCATTCACGCTACACGCCGCCGAATCGCCGGAAGAGGCGGGCCGCTGGCTCGAGTCGCACGAAGCACTCGCCATGTTGCTCGACACAGAAGCGTCAGAGTCGCTGGCGGTGCAAACGCGAAGCAGCGCACGACACGCGCGCTTGCCGATGATCGCGCTGTCCCGTGAGATCGGTGACCTGTGTTTCAATGATGCATTCAGTTGGGGCGCCGACGACGTACTGCCGCTGACGAGCACGCGGCCCCTGCTCACACGGCTACGCACGCTACCGCGCGAGGCGCCGACTCCACCGACCACCGGTCGCGGCACTGCGCTCGTCGCAGAGACGGACCAAAAGCGGCGCACCGTCGTCGGTCGAGTGCTCCGCAACGCGGGCTACTCGGTGATGTTCGCAGTGACGCGCGAAGACGCGGCAAGTTTCGCTCAGCAAGAAGACATCGCCTTGGCCGTGCTGAACGCAGAGCTCTCCGACGATTATGACACGACGATCGCCAACGCGCGCCAAGCCGGCAGCAAAGCGAATTTCATCGTCTGCGCAATGCCGCGCGACCTGAAGGCGATCCGCGCGTCGCTCGACGGCGTGAACGGGGTCGGCGTGATCGACGGCTACGCACCGCCGGAGAACGTGCTGTTTGCTTCGAACGAGCTGAAGGGCGGCGCGGTCAACAATCGACGTAGCCCGCGTATTCTGTACGGCACCACCGTCGCTTTCCGCGGCGCGGGCCGCGAGAAGGACGACTACGGCTTCTCGTACAACATCAGTGAAGGCGGCTTGTACGTGCGTACGCTCGCGCCGCCGGAAGACGACGAAGTCTGGGTCGAGCTGTGCCCCCCACGCAGCGAGCGACGCGTACGCGTCGTCGGAAAAGTGGCCTGGCGGCGCCGTTTCAACCACAACGAGAATGCGACGGTGCCTCCAGGGTTCGGTCTGAGCATCGTGGACGGCGCGAAGGCCGACATCCAGGCTTGGAACGAGGCGTATCGGGCCATCTGCGAAGCTTTGGGCTGAGAGCCAGCCCTGCGGCCTCGGACCGGGGGTTGGCTGTCGGTCGCGGCGAGCTTTTTCGAGCTACGCTCGCGCACATGAAGATCTACACGCGCACCGGAGACGCCGGTGAGACTGGCCTCTTCGGCGGAGTCCGCGTCGGCAAAGACGACCCGCGCGTCGAAGCGTACGGCACCGTCGACGAGCTGAATGCTTGCCTCGGCGTCGCGCGCGCGCTGGGCGTTTCGACGAGGACGGACGCGCAGCTCCTACAGATTCAGAGTGACCTATTCACTACGGGTGCAGAGCTCGCGTGCGTGCCCGGCAAAGAAGAAAAGTTGCGCCTCACTCTGCTCGCCGAAGCGGACATCGCGCGTCTGGAAGGCTGGATTGACGACGCCGAAGCGCCGCTCACTGCGCTCGAGAACTTCGTACTACCAGGCGGGAACCCGAGCGCCGCCGAGCTACATCGCGCGCGCACCGTTTGCCGACGCGCCGAGCGGAGAACACTGACCGCGGGCCGGGCGACGCCGATTCGACCCGAAGTCGTGGTCTATCTGAATCGACTGAGCGATCTGTTGTTCGTACTCGCACGCTTCGAAAACGGTGTGGCCGGGGTCCCGGACATCCCTTGGCACGTCGTCCGAGAGTGACAAAAATGCCGCGGTTGATGCGAGGATTCGTGCGAAGGGCTGAGTTTGAACTAGGATGCGGCGGTGGCGATTCGCAAGATTGCACAGCTCGGTGAGCCCGTTCTGCGTCGGAAGGCCGACCCTATCGAACCGCGGGAGCTTGGCTCCGAGCGCATTCAAACCCTAATCGACGACATGATCGAGACGATGCACGACGCCGACGGTGCAGGGCTCGCCGCGCCACAAGTCTACGAGTCGCTGCAACTGTGCGTGATCGAGGTCGACAAGAACCCTCGCTACCCGCAATTCGAAGCCATCCCGCTCACCGTGTTGATCAATCCCGTCGTCACGCCGCTCGTCGGCGGCACAGGCCCGCTCGCGGCCGAAGACAGCTTTCAAATGTACGAGGGTTGCCTGTCAGTACCCGGAATGCGCGGTCAGGTGACGCGTCCGCGCAAGGTGCGTGTACAGGCTCTCGATCGCACGGGCCAGGCACTCGACTTCGTGTGGGAGAGCTTTCGCGCGGTCGTCGTGCAGCACGAAACGGATCATCTGAACGGCGCGCTTTACGTCGACCGCGCTGATCCCAAGACATTGACCTTCATGCGCGAGTACGAGCGCTACGTGCCGCTCGGCTCGCGCATTCTCGATCAGGGGAAAGCGGTGCTCGGTTCATGAAGCCAGTTGCGGGAGATGTGATCGGAGGCAAATACCGGATCGTCCGTCTGATCGGCGACGGCGGGATGGGCACCGTGTACGAGGCGCACCACGAGGTCTTGGAGACTCAGGTGGCGCTGAAGTTCCTGCACGCGGACCTCGCGAAGAAGGCCGGGCTCGGCTCTCGCTTTCTGCAAGAAGCGCGGGTTTCAGCACGCATTCGCAGCATCCACGTGACGCATGTAACGGACGTCGACCAGACGCCAGACGGCTCTCCGTATTTGGTCATGGAGCTACTGCACGGTGAGTCACTGCAGGCCACCATGGATCGCCGCGGCAAATTGCCGGTGGAACAAGCGATCGACTTTGCGCTCCAGATCTTGTCTGGGTTGGAGTCGGCACACGCCATCGGTGTCGTGCATCGGGATCTCAAGCCAGACAACGTGTTCATCGTGCCGGCGACCGGCGGGCCACTGCTCAAGCTGATCGATTTCGGCATCGCCAAGCTACGCGCCAGCACCGAATATCAAAAGAGTCTCACGCGCGTCGGCGCGATCATGGGCACGCCGGAGTACATGGCGCCCGAGCAGCTATTCGCCGCTGCCAACGTCGATCATCGCGCCGACTTGTATTCGCTCGGCGTAATCCTGTTCGAGATGTTGACGGGGCGTCGCCCTGCCGACGGCGACGACGTAGAAACCATCGTCGCCGCCGTGGTCGCGGGCAATGTTCGACATCTAAAAGACCTCGAGCCGACCTTGCCGCCTGGGCTCATCGCGGTCGTGGAGCGCGCGCTGCTAGCAGACCGCGAGACCCGCTTCGCGACCGCGCTCGACATGCGCCTAGCGCTCGTCCCGTTCGCGGGCGCGCTCAGTCACGCTGGACGACTTGCCGCGATTCCAGAGCCGTTGACGCCACCACCCCCGCAAGCCGCGGTCGCGGTGACCCCGATGCAAACCGGCGCGGCGCAGGTATTTCAGGCCGAACGCAGCGTGCCCAAGACCCTTCCGCCGGACGCCGAGCCGCCCGCGCAAGATCAAAAAGGCAACACACAAGAGGTCTCTGACTCGGCAGTACGTGAGGCTATCCGTGCCAGTGCCAATCCCGATGGCTCACTTCAAGCGAGCTTCGGCTACTTGCCCACTGCGGTCGCGCCTGGCCCCACGCCGCAGCCCCTTCGGCGCAAGCAGTCGCACACTGGGCTGTGGGTTGGCCTCAGCCTGGTCGGCCTGCTTCTGATCGGCGGCGCAGCGCTAGCGGCGGTTTTCTATCATCAGCACCAGACAGATTCGAGCGACGCTCCGCTCGTCGCAGATACCTCGACGCCGGAGACCACAGTGAGCGCGCTCGTCGACACCGCGTCGACCGCGCAGCCATCGCTCACGGGAGCGGCGGCGGTGAGCGTAACCCCGGGGCATATCGGGCCGAGTACATTGCCCGGTATACCCAAGACGCCGACCACGCCAACTAGCCCCCATCCGGCCGACGGTGGCGCGCCTACCGCCCCTGACGCCGGGCGCAGCAACAACTTCCCGTTTCCATTTCCATTGCCGAGCACGCTGCCTCCATTGCCGAGCGCATTTCCCGCTTTGCCAAAGACGTTTCCGACCGCGTTCCCGACCGCCCTCCCCTCTGGATTCCCTCAATTTCCAGGCTTTCCGCCGAACAAGCCAGCTCCGCCGGAAAGTACCAAGTAGCGCCCCAACACACGGCCGAAACAGGAATGAAAGGCGCCTGCCTTTTCCTCGCGCTAGGCTCAGCCCGTGTCTACTTCCCCCGACGAATCCGACGACGTGCGTGCCTTCGCGGCCTCCTTGCCCGAAAGCTACCGCAGAAATTTCGACCTCGTTGCGATCGGCGCTCACAGCAAGATAGCGCGCGAACGGGAGTCGGCGCCGGCGAACGTCGGGAATTTCTTTTCTAGCCGGGTACCGGGCTCCGCCGTGTGCGTCGTGGCCGACGATCGACCGGGCTTGCTCGCGACGATCAGCGCGGCGCTGGTGCTGTGCGGGCTCGACGTCATCGAGGCCGAGGCGTACACGCGCCGCATCCCGCACCGCGCGAACGAAGCGGTCGACGTGTTTTGGGTCCGACACGAGAAACTGGAAGAGCGCAAGCTCCGCGTCAGCAAGGAGGAGATCGACCTCCTGCGCACCACGCTCATCGGCCTGCTCGAAGGCAAAGTCGATCGACGGCGCGCTGACCCGAGCACGCGGCCGCCGCCCACGCCGTCGTCATCCGAGACGGTCGTGCGCTTCATCGAGGGTGAGGACGGCGTCTTCAGCACGCTGGAAGTCGAAACCGGAGATCGCTCTGGGCTGCTCCTCGCGCTGGCCCAAGCGCTGTTCCAACAGCGCGTACAAATCGTCGGCTCGCAGGTGAAGACGACGGGTACACGGGTGTTCGACCGCTTTCACATCGTCGAGTTCGATGGCTCGCCGATCAGCTCGTCGCGACGCCTGGATATTCAGGTCGCCGTGATTTCTGCGGTAGATCCGGTCGGCGAAGCGCAACCCGCCTCCGTGCAACCTTGAAATAGTCGGGCGCCGTCAAAGCAGGTCGAGAAACGCGCCGAGGTCGTGAACCTCGTCTGCTGACAGCGCCCGCAGCGTCGGATCCAACGGCGCGCTCGCGTGGAAGAAGCGCGCAGCATCGAAGCGCGCCGCGGCGAGTACATCCCCGATGGTAGTAGCCGAGCCGTTCGTGAAGTGCGGCCACTTCACGTACGAACGACGCAACGACGGCACGCGCGCACCGGAATCATGAACGTACGGCGTCACGCCCGTTTTTTGGTACTCAGCGCTCGCCCACACGATCGGCCCTTCGGCAGAAAAAATGGCGCTCTGCCATGCCTCGAACGGCAGAGCGCTGTCCGCGACATCGCTCTGCAAGCGTGCCGCGTGGCAGCGCGCGCAGTGATCGCGGAATAGCTCCGCGCCGCGCTGCTCCGCGTCGTCGAAACGGTTCCGACCCACGACCGCAGGATTGGTGGTGTGGGAAAAACCCATCAAGAACGTCATCAATGCGCGGCGAAGCGCCTCCGGACCGAGCTCGGCGTCCGTCACGCCGAGCGACTCCAGCCAGGGAAAATCTGCCGTATTCAGGCTAAACCAAGGATCGGCACCACTCCCCTGACCGGCCACCCGAAACTCGTGATGCGAAACCGTGGCCAAGTCCGGATCGAGCGCGCGCGAAAAGTGCGGACGATTGTTGAACAGTCCCCGCAGCGGCTTGGTCGAGACGCGCACGTCAGCGCGACCCGTACTATGGACGCGACCATCCACGTAGCCCTCGAAATGGCACGTCTCACACGTGAAGCGACTTCGTTTGCCGTCGCTCGAGTTCGCGGGCGACATCAACGTCGTGAAGAACAGCGCTTCGCCGAGTCGGTCTTCCGCGGCTGCATTCGGCGTTCGCGCCGCGACGACAGCCCGGAGCTCGAGCTGCTCAGAGCGCTCCCGCGTATCGCGTCGCAAAACCCAAGCGTCCAGCAATGGATCAGCAAAGCCGAGTGCTCCCGAGCCGAGCTCGAGACCCGCGGCGGTCCCTGGCACGAAGTGTTCAATTGCCGCGGGCGGCGCCGCGTTCGAATGAACGTCGAACGTGAATTGCGCAGCCTTGTCACTTCCGTAACCGGAGACGAATAGGCGCACGGACGAGCCGTCGACGCGCAGCACGGGGGCCTTGGGCGTGACGACGCCAAGCTCCGACACGTTGGCGCTCCACAGCGACTTCGGCTCGCCAACATTGGGCAACAGGTACAGAAATGCGAACGAGTCGATGTAACCGAAGGCACCGTCGCTCCGGTCGAGCGGGTGATCCTCGACGCCGGTCGCCGCAAGCAAGAGCTCGCCGTTCGGTAACGCCGACGCCGCGAAGCCCCAAATCGGACCATCGTGATGAATCGTCGCGCGCTCCTCCAGGATTTCACCGCGCGCATCCAACCCGTACACGATGAGTGCATGATCCAAGAGCACGTTCACGACCAAGAAAGAGCCGACTCGTTCGAGCGCGAGCGGCCCATGACCGACCGCGCGAGACACGATTGCCATGTCGGAGGTCGCGCGCGGTCGAAGTGTCAAGAGCCGTCCGTCGTGGATGTCGAGCGCGTAGAGAGCGCCCCTTGGACCCATCGCCAGCGCGCGGATCCCGAGAATTCCTGGAACTTTTCGGGTTTCCGCGCGAACCAACCTCTGACCGTCCCAGCGATAGTGCACGAGCACCGGCGACGTCTCGCCAGCAACCCAGCACTCGCCCGGTCCGGACACGGCAACCGACACGACCGATTCGGGTACGTTCTCTCGCGTAACCTCGCGCAGCTCCGTGTCCAGCACCACCAGCGCGGAGGCGCCGCGTAACACACCGATGACGTGCCGAGCATCGAGTCGAGCGAGCGCGTACGGATCGGCACCATGCGTCAGATTGGCCGGCGGTAGGTGCGCGAAGTCCGTCGAGTGTCGCCGTTCGGCCTCGAATCGTTCGAGGCGCGCGCGCGCCTCCGTCACAGGGTCGAGCGGCTCGGCGCTCGACGCGACCAAATGAGTCCCTGGCGCGCGCGCGTGAGAGAACGCGCGCCGCATACCGAGCCCAGCGGCCGCACAACACAGGACGACGACCAGCGCGAGCAGAGCGACCCAGGTGCGGCCATAACCTCGGCGTAGCCAGAGCACGCTGCAAGCTAGCGGTGTTCCCAGTCTGGGACGACGGCATTCTCAGTTCGAGCTAAACGGCCTACGGTCGATTCCGGGGTGCCCAATAAATCACCGCATTTCCCGCCATTTGCGGCTTCCCATCCGGCACGCAGCGCAGGCACGAAGCCTGCTTAGTGCTGAGCGTGAGCAAGCCGCCCCCCAAACCGAGCGATACGATCCAGGCACAAGTCGAACAGCTGACCGCAGAAGCCAAGAAGCTGTCCAGCGCGGGCAAAGAGGCGCAGGCGCTCGAAGCGTATCGCAAGGCTGCGGAGCTCATGCCCGGTGCACCGTGGTTGCAGCATCGAACCGCTGAGCTCGCCCGTAAGCTGAAGCAACCTGTCGTCGCGGCACTGCACTATCGGCGAGCCAGTGCGGCCTTCATTGGCGCCGGTTTTCCAAAGCGAGCGCTCGGACCGCTGCGCAGCGCGTGGGCACTGGGTGTCGCTGCGCTACCCGCCAATCCACCTGGCTTCGTCGCGCTGACATTGG
>DATHOI010000238.1:0-8496 GCA_035485095.1 Polyangiaceae bacterium
TCACCATCGGTGACAAGAGCTACCCCCTGCCCGATCCGTTCGTGGTCATGGCCACCCAAAATCCGATCGAGCAAGAGGGCACCTATCCGTTACCTGAAGCGCAGATCGATCGCTTCATGTTGATGGTCAAGGTCGGTTACCCAACGCGCGAGGAAGAGCGCCTAGTGATGGACCGCATGACCGGCGTCGTGAACACGGTCGCTGCCTCGAAGACTTCCCCCGCGCAGCTGCTCGAGGCGCGCAAAGTCGTGCGCGACGTGTACATGGACGACCGCGTCAAGGACTACATCGTGGACGTCGTGTTCGCCACCCGCGAACCCCAGAAAAAGGGCATGAAAGACCTCGCGCCGTTGATTGAGTACGGGGCGAGCCCGCGCGCCAGTATCGCGCTCAATCTGGCGGCACGCGCGCACGCATTTCTGCGCCATCGCGGCTACGTGACCCCGGAGGACGTGAAGGCCATCGGGCCCGACGTGCTTCGACACCGCGTCGTGCTGAGCTACGAAGCAGAGGCCGAAGAGGTGACCGCCGAGGACATCGTGCGGCGCGTGTTCGAGGTCGTCGAAGTTCCCTGAGGTGTGTGCGTTTTCTCCTCGTGTCGGTGAGACAAAGGTGACGCGGTGATCCCCAAGGAACTGCTCAAGGCGCTGCGCAAGATCGAGATCACGACCAATCGGCTCGCGACCGAACAGCTCGCGGGCAGCTATACGTCGGTGTTCAAAGGTCAGGGTTTGGCGTTCCGCGAGGTGCGGGAATACCAACCGGGCGACGACGTGCGCACGATCGATTGGAACGTGAGCGCGCGCATGAACTCCACGTACGTGAAGGTGTTCGTGGAAGAGCGCGAGATGACCATGATGTTGGTCGTCGATTTGTCTGCCAGTCAGCGCTTCGGCACGCACACTTCCAGCAAAGCGAGGCTTGCTGCGGAGGTCGCGGCGGTGTGCGCGTTCAGCGCCATCAAACACAACGACCGCGTCGGCTTGATCCTGAGCACGGACCAGATAGAGAAGCTCGTCCCCGCAAAAAAGGGCGAAAAACACGTGATGCGAGTCGTGCGCGAGATCCTAGGGCGCGTGCCGGAGCGCACCGGCACGGATTTGCGCGTCGCGCTCGAGACGCTGCATTCCGTCGCGCGCCGGCGCAGCGTCGCCTTCGTGCTCAGCGACTTTTTCACGAGCGGCTACGACCGCGCGCTGTCCTTGGCCGCGGCGCGGCACGACATCATCCCGGTAATGCTCGTCGACCCGCGGGATGAAGAGCTACCCGACGTTGGGCTCAGCAGCTTCGAAGATTTCGAAACTGGCGAGAGCGTGATCGTCGACACCTCGAGCGCGCTGGTGCGTGCGCATTACAAGAAGCAGATGCGCGGCATCCGCGCCGAACAGGTGCGTTTGTTCACGAAGCTCGGCCTCGACTTCTGCGTGGTGCGCACTGACCAGCCCTACATCAAGCCGCTCCGCGATCTGTTCGCGCGACGCGCGCGGCGGGCACACCGATGAACTCGAGCAGCCGCCTCGTTGCGCTCGGCGCTCTGAGCTGCGTGCTCTTGCGCAGCGCGTTTTCGCTCGCCGTTGGGGCGGATGCGGGCGCGCCGCCGGCGGCGAGCGCAAGCACTGCGGCGGCAAGCAGCTCGGCGAGCGCCGCGGCGAGTAGCGCGCCACCAGACAACAGCAACGGCGAGAACTGCGTCGAGCGCATTCCGTCCGGCAAAGATCGCCCCAAATTCAGCGAAAAAATCGAGAGCCGCGCGCTCAGCGGGCACGCGCTCACGCTGGAGGTGAACGTCGAGCACGGCAAGGGAGAGACGGTCCTCCCCACCGGTTTTCACGTGCTCAGTGACAGTCCGGAGGCCAAGGCACTGGAGCGTGAAGGCTTTGCGCTGCCCGATCCGGAAGGCGCCGCCGGTCCGAAGTTGGAGCGCACCGAGCAAGGCGAGCGCGCCACGACGCGCGTGCGCATCTCGGTCGTGCCGCTGCCGCCCAAGCCGGGCCGGGCGATGCTCGTCCTGCCACCGCTGCCTATCACGCTCTCGCGCGCCAGCGGCGAGCTCGTCACGGTGTGCACTGCGCCGCACGCCGTAACGGTCGAAGATCCGATCGCCAACGCGCCGCACGCCGAGCCCCACGGTAACCCGGCAGCGCGCCGCCAGCGCGAGGTCTGGACGGCAGCCAAGCACGTCGTATTCGCCGCGCTCATCGCGCTCGCCGTCGGCGCGATCCTGGCCTTGCTCATCAGCCGCT
This sequence comes from Polyangiaceae bacterium, assembly GCA_035485095.1. Lineage (GTDB taxonomy): Bacteria > Myxococcota_A > Polyangia > Polyangiales > Polyangiaceae > PMG-095. Next base: position 2,244 of record DATHOI010000238.1, read on the forward strand.
GGTTGCGCCGACCAAAAAAGCTGCCCCCGCCGCCACCGCCGCGCCCGCCTTGGGACATCGCTCTCGAAGCGCTGCACGACATCCGTCACGCGGGGCTCACGCGAGAGGGCCGTTTCTCCGAGCATTTCGACCGAGTCTCGGACGTGCTCCGGCGTTACCTCGGAGATCGCTACGGCTACGACGGCCTCGAGAGCACCACGCGCGAGGCGCTCGGTTCGCTCCGCCTGATCACACCCGTGATTGCCGACTTGGGCGAGATTCAAACCTTCATGCGCGACGCTGATCTCGTCAAATTCGCACAGCTCACCCCGAGCGAAGGCGAGTGCCTCGATCTGTTGGCGCGCGCCGAGCATATCGTGACGCGCACGATCGACGTCGCGCCGGTCGCGCCCGCCCTCGCGACCGAAATTCAAGACGATACGACCGACGGTGCTTCGAACCGTACACCCGACGGCAACGACGGCAACGACGGCAACGACGGAGGCACGCCATGAACGAGCCGTCGTCGATCACCGAGCTGGCAGCACCCGTGTCGCCCGGCGGCGGCGCGACGCCCCGCACGCGCGCCAAGGACAAGCCGAACGCCCCGCGCTTCGATCTTCGCGCCTCAGCGGCCCGCTTCCGCAAAGGGCTCCGCGGCACGCTCTTGGTGCTGTACACGCTCCTGGCGTTGCTAATTGGCCTCGCCTACCCGGCGCTGGCCCGCGGCGACGAAATCTTGCACGCGAGCTGGCAAAATCGCTGGTATTTGCTGGGTCTGATCGTGGTTCCGGCGATCCTCTACCGAGCCACGTTGGGTGAGGATCGGCGCATGCCGCGCCTCAAGCTCGGCACGCTGAGCGCCCTCGCTGTCGGACCGTCGGGCCTACGCGTCTGGCTGAAGGATTTGCCGGGCGTGCTGCGTACGGTCGGCTTCGCGCTGTGCGTGCTCGCTCTGGCGCGACCGGTCAATACGCTGCGCCCACAAGCGGCCGACGAGGAAGGCATCGACATCGTCGTCGTGCTCGATCTTTCCGGATCGATGCGCGCGGCGATGGCCAACTTGCCGGCCGATCTGCAAAGCTACGTGCCACCGAAGCCCAAAGGGGTCAGGCCGACCCGCATCGACGCGGCCAAGGCGGTGATTCGAGATTTCATCGCGCGCCGCAAGACCGACCGCATCGGCGTCGTCGTGTTTGGCTCGAGCGCGTACGTGCTGTCGCCGCCGACGCTCGACTATCACTTGCTGGACGAGCTAGTGGCGAAGATGGAGCTCAACGTCATCGATTCGAGCTCGACCGCGATCGGTGACGCCGTCGGTGTGGCGTCCGCGCGACTCCGCCGCAGCCACGCGCGCAGCAAGGCGATCATCTTGCTGACCGACGGTGATTCGAACGGGGGCAAGGTTTCCCCGGAGTATTCAGCGCATTTGGCCAATTCGGTGGGCGCGCGCTTGTACACCATTCAGATCGGCCAAGGCGACGCCGCGGACGTGCAAGACGGCTTCGATCTGTTCGGGCAACCGCACTACGTGTCCATGAACTTCCCGGTCAACCCGAAGCTCCTGAAGGAGCTCGCGGCGAAAACCGGCGGATCGATGTACGTGGCAACCGACGCACAAGCCCTCCAAGCCAGCTTCCACGACGTGCTCGACAAGCTCGAGAAGACGAAGTTCGAAGCCAACATTGCGAACTACGAGGACCTATTCGCGTTCTTGCTGTTGCCTGGGGTCTTACTCTTGGCTTGTGACGCCGCGCTGCGTGCGCTCGTGCTCCGGAGGTTCCCGTGAAATTCGCAGTGCCGGAGTGGCTGTTCGGGACCGGGCTCGCGCTACTCGTCGCGGTCGTGCTCGTAGTTGGCGGGGTCTTGCTCAGCCGCAACGTGAAGCGTTTCGGCGACGAAGCATTGATGCGCGGCCTGGTGACCGCGAACCCAAGTGGCAGGCGCGCATTCAAGGGCGTGCTGGTCGTGCTGGCCGTCGCTTTGTCGTTCATCGCCTTGGCCCAGCCCCAATATGGGCGCGGCACGCGGCTGATCCCGGCGACGAATCTGGATGTCGTGATCGTGCTCGACTACTCCAAGAGCATGTACGCGAAGGACATCACGCCCTCGCGCATTTTGCGGGCCAAATCCGAGGTGGGGCGGCTGATTCAGGACTTGCCGGGCGCACGTTTCGGCGCGGTCGCGTTCGCTGGCGAACCGATCGCTTTTCCGCTGACCAGCGACGGCGCTTCCATCGCGCAGTTCTTTCGACAGCTCTCGCCGAATGACATGCCCGTCGGCGGCACCGCCATCGCGCGCGCTCTCGAGTCCGGGCGAGAGCTGCTCGAACGCGACCCGAAGTCGAAGACGCACAAGCGCGTGATGTTGCTCGTCACCGACGGCGAAGATCTCGAAGGCGACCCGGTGGCCGCCGCCGAATCGGCGAAGAGCGCGGACATCACGATCGACGTCGTGCAAATCGGCGGGCGTACCCCAGAGCCGATCCCAGACGTGAATGAGGCCGGCGAGTCGCACGGCTATCGCACGGACGACCAAGGCAAGCCGCTCACCACCTCATTGTCCGCCGAAGGTGAAGAACAGCTCTCGAAAATCGCCAGCTCGACCGGCGGTGTGATCGTGCAGAGCGCGCGCGGCGACACGGGCATCACGGAAATCTCGCGGCGCTTGTCGCGCTTGGTCACCGAAGAGCTCTCCGAGAAGGTCGAGACCGTCTACGCGGACGTGTACATGTACCCGCTCGGGCTCGCGTTGCTCCTGGTCTTGCTCGAGACCTTCGTCAACGAAGCGCCGCGTCGTAAACAGGCGACCGCGGTGCCGCCGCCCAAGAGACTCCGCAAAAAGAGGCTCAAAAAAGCGGCCGTCGTGGCCGCTGCCGGAGTGCTCTCGCCGCTCTTGTTCGTGGCGTCGTGTAGCAAAGGCGTCGATCCGTTGTTCGAACGCAACGCGCCGAGCGTAGACGAGGCCATCTCGGCCTACGACGCGGGCGACGCAGGCAGCGCTGTTTCGCTGCTCGAGGAATACCTAGCGACGGGCAAATGTGAAAATGGCGCGATCGGCACGCCGGACCCAGTACGGGATCGCCCCAACGCGAGCTTTGACTTGGGCCTCGGGCTGTTCAAGCTCGCCGAGCGCTTCGGCCGCCGCTTCGGTGAAGAGGAGCCTGTCGGTGACGGCGGCACGACGCCACAGCAAGACTCCGAGATGGGCCAGCGCAATCAAGGCGTGGACTGCGCCGAGCGCATCTTGAAGCTGGTCGCGGCCGACGGCACGACGCCCATCGAGTTCCGCGCGCGGGCGCACTATTTGGCGGGCAATCTCGAGTTCCTGCGGCGCGACTACAAGGCGGCGGTGAAAGAATACGAGCTCGCGCTGCGCTTGATCCCTGGTCTACCCGCCGACGCGGGCGACAACGTCGGCAGTGACGCCGCTTACAATCGCGCGATTGCCCTCCGCCGTATCCAAGACAAAGAAGACAAGCAGAAAGACGCCGAGCCGCCCGACGCGCAATCCGACGCCTCGAACGAGGGCGGCGAGCCCGATTCTGGCCAGCCCGACTCGGGGAAAAATCAGGATAAAGACGGCGGAAACGACGATAAAAAGAAGCAAGATCAGGACAAGGACAAGGACAAGCAAAAGGACGCCGGTTCCGACGGCGGCGCGCCCAAGCCCCAAGATCAGCCTGACGCGGGCAGCGATCAGCAGAAGCAGAAGCCCGAGCAGTCGCAGGCCAATCAGGATGACCGCACGCTCGACATGCTCGAGCACGCGCCCACCTTCCAAGAGCAGGACGCAAAGAATCGTGCTCTGCAGCGCCGCACGCGCAGCGGGATGGAAGACAAATGAGGCTCGGGCTCAGCGTCGCCACTGCCGCAGCCGTGGTGGCCCTGAGCTCGGTTGCGCTCGCCGTCGAGGTGCAGACCGCCGCTAGCACCCGGCAAGTCAGCGTTGGGGATTCGTTCGTCGTGCAGCTCACGGCCATGTCGGATGGCAGCACTGGCAATACGGTAGCAGACATGCGCTTGCCGCTACCGCCGGGTATGACGGCATCGGCACCGACCCCGAGCCAGCAATCTCAAGTCAGCTACATGAACGGCCAGATGACCCAGCGCATAGGCGTGGTCGTCACCTGGAACGTCACGGCCACGAAAGTGGGCTCGTTCAGGGTCGGCCCGCCCAGCCTGACCTTGGGCGGTCAGCGCGCGCAGGGCAACGTCATCGCGATCGAAGTCGCCCCGGCCGGCGCTGGTGGCGCGCCGCAACGCACGCGCCGCGGGTTCGATCCGTTCAATTTCATGGACCCGTTCGGCAATGGCGGTTCGCCCTTTCCACCGGGCTTCAACTTCCACAGCCCCTTCGACGACGACACGAACCAGCAAGATGAACAGCCGAGCTATCCGGACGAATTTCGCGTCGACAAGGCCGGCGATCCGATCGCGTTCTTACGCGCGACGGTCAGCCCGGACCACGTGGTGGTCGGGCAACAGGTCACCTTGCGCATCTACGCGTACGGCGGACGCGGCAACTACCAGGCGATCAACCCGAACGAGCCCTCGCACGCCGACTTTCTGACGCTCAACAGCAGCGCCGAGACGGGGCGCCCGTACCTCGTACCGATCGGTGACACGCGCTACATCGCCGTGAAGTTGGACGAGCTGACGCTCTTCCCCCTGCACTCCGGAACGCTGCGGGCGGGCGACATGAAGATGGGCTTCGGCGGCCGTGGTTACCCGCAGAGCGGCCCAGGGCTCGGGCTCGTGCGCGAGAGCAACTGGGTCGACGTCTTCGTCAGCGAGCCACCGCTGCGTGGCCGACCTCCCGGTTACAAGCTCGGTGACGTGGGCGACTACAAGCTCAGCGCGACCGTCGAACCACGCCAAATCATGGCGGGAGAATCGATTGCCGTCGTGGCGACGCTGTCGGGCATCGGCAACGTGCCGTTCAAGATCCAAACACCCGAGCAGCGCGGCGTCGAGTGGCTCGAGCCTTCGCTCAGCGAGCACATCGAAGCACCGAACGGCGTGGTTCAAGGGACGCGCACGTTCAGCTACGTCGTGCGACTGAACGAGGCGGGCAACATCGACTTAGGCGAGCTGACCCTGCCCTTCTACAATCCGAAACGGCGTGAGTACGCGACCGCACGGGCAGCACTCGGCATCATCAACGTAAAGCCGAACCCGAATGCCAAACCCGCCTCAGTCGACGCCAAGCCGATCGATCGTTTGGCTGGCGTGCTCCAACCTCGAAACCAATTGGGGGCATTCGCCGGAGCTCCCAGGCCGCTCAGTGATCGCCCTTATTTTTTTGGGTTGCTCTTACTGGCACCGTTCGGTGTGGTGCTGGTCGGAGGGGCAGTCAGCGCGGCCACGCGTGCGCGAGAAAAACTGCGCGTTCGAGGCACGTCGCTCACGACTCAGCTCGATCTGGCACTGCGCGAAGCACACACGTCCGCCAAGTCGGATTCGGGCACCGCGGTGGCCGCGCTCGAACGCGCGGTGTTCCTGAGCATCGAGCTGAAAATGGGCCTGAAAGCGCGGGCCATTTTGAAGACCGAGCTCGCTCACTCCCTCGCCGAACGCGGGTTACCAAAAGAACGCGCCGAGGCCTTGGCTCGGATTTTGGAGGATTGCGACGCGCTGCGCTTCGTCGGGATCGCGAGCGGCATCGACGTAACCGAGCTCACTCAGCGCACTGAAACGAACGTGATGGCCATGCGCACCGACAAGCTGAAAGCCGAGAGCTGAGGCAGCGTGCGACGCCTGATCCAGATCTTGTCGCTGCTTCTACTGGTGTGGTTCACCTCCTACCCGCGAGTCGCGCAGGCGGAGCCCAGCTCCGACGCGCGTCATGACTTCGCCGCCGCCAACGACGCTCTGAAACGCGGCGCCTACACCGAGGCCATCGACACGTTCGAGCTCTTGGCAGACCGCGGCTTCGTGCACCCCGACGCGAGCTTCAATCGTGCCGTCGCTTACGTGGAGCGCGCGCGCTCGAGCGCTGCGCAGCCGGGAGATCTCGGGCGCGCAGCAGCCGCGCTGTGCGAGGTGCTCATCCTACGGCCCGACGACGAACCCGCAGAGAACGGGCTGTCCCGCATTCGCGCAGAGATCTCGCGCCGACACGCACGCGAGGGGACGGCCCCGGTCATGGCCCGGCCCTCGCTCGGGCGCGCCGTGACCTCGCTGTTCGACGAGAACGCCTGGGCCGTGATCGCCATCAGCGGTTCACTGCTGCTCGCGCTCGGGCTCGCGCTGCGGCGCTTCGTCGACCGCAC
>DATHOI010000239.1:0-2201 GCA_035485095.1 Polyangiaceae bacterium
GGGGCCACGCATCATCGTGTTCGACGTGGGCGGCTACATCACGTTGAAGACGCCCATTTCAGCCAAGAGCAATTTGACGATCGCGGGCCAAACCGCGCCCGGCGACGGCATCGGCATCATGGGTGGAGAAGTGTCGTTTTCGGGCGCAAAAAACGTGATTGCGCGTTACGTCCGCTTTCGACAGGGAGATCTGGATCCGGATTCGACCAAGAGCGGGATCAACCTGCTGAACACGGACACGATGATCTTCGACCACGTGTCGATCGAATTTGCGCAGTGGAACAACATCGACGCCGTGGGCGCGTCAAACGTGACCGTCCAATACTCGATCAGCGCTGACCCAATCGGTCAACAGTTTGCGGCGCACACCGAAACGGGCCCCTACACCTGGTACCGCAATCTATTTGCAAACGCGCACAACCGCTGCCCGCTCGCCAAAGCCAACACACAGTACGTAGACAACGTCGTGTACGACTTTCAAGCCGGCTACACCGCAGGCAACTCTGCGGGCATGTTTTCACACGACGTGATCAACAACTATTTCATCGTCGGGCCCACGACGACCAGCGCGAACAACGCCTTCTATCAAGTCAACGCGCAGCTCATGTACGCGAGCGGTAACCTGCTCGATAAATCGTTGGACGGCACGCTGAACGGCGCGGCGCTCGACATCCCGGGCGCAGCGACCAAACTAGCGAGCCCGTTCTCGCCCGACACCGCCAACATTCCGACTTCCGGTGCCGCCAATGCCTATGCCGTGGTGGTGGCGCAAGCCGGCGCCTCGCTGCACCGAGATCAAGTCGATACCCTGGTCATCGCCGATCTGACATCCCTCGGAAAAACCGGGCAATTGTGGACGCACCAGACCGCGACGGGCCTCACCAACAGCGGCTACGGCACGCTCCAGGGCGGCACTCCCCCCGTCGACAGCGACAATGACGGCATGCCGGATACCTGGGAGACCAAATACGGGCTCGATCCCAAGAACGCCAGCGACGCCAGCGGAGACTTCGACCACACCGGTTACACGAACATCGAGAAGTACGTGAACGGTTTGGCCGACGGCAGCTACCCCGACTAACGATCCGCGGAGCGCGCGCTCAGGACGTGGGCAGCGTCGCTTTTGCCGCGCGAATCGTGTTCTTGAGCAACGCGAGGTCGTGCTCGAACTTGCCCTTCACGCTCTTGAACGTATCGAGCGAAGCCGTGTCCCACGAGGCGAGATCGGCGGCCAATGCCTTCTGCTGAGCGCTCGCGGGTTGCAGCGCCTTCTGAAATGCAGCTTTGGCCTTGGCGGTTGCCTTGACTGATTTTGGTCCGAGCTCGGCCATCGCCTTGTTGGCGTCAGAGAGCTCCAGGTGGCCCTCTTCCTTGAACGCTTGGCGCGCAGCCGCCAGCGCGGCATCGGCGGATTTCCCCTGCGCGTCGGTGCTCGACTGCACCTTGCTCACGCAGTCGTCGAGCTTGGTTTTTGCGTCCGCGGCATCAGCCTTGAGCTGATCGACCTGTTTTTGCACGTCATCCAGCTTCTGCTGGGCCTCTTGCTTGGCTTTTGCAGCTTGGTCGTCGCATTGCTGCTGCACAGCCGCGACTTTTTTCTTCACTTCCTCCTCATTTCCGCAAGCGACGAGCAGGAGCGACAAGATTAGGAACGCGCGCATGATTGGGCCACGCTAGGAGAAGTAGCGTGGATGTTCAACCGCGAGGGAGGACCCTACGATTGACGCTGTAAATTGCCAGGGTGAGAGCACACTGACGCAATCCCGGCGCAGGCGCCGCTTTTCGGAGAGGCCTAGTTCAGTTCGAGCGCGGTGGCGCCGGAAATGTCGCGTTGTTCGGCATCCTCGGCATAGGCGACAACGCCCACAGGACGCCTATCGAAGTCGGCACCCGGCTTGAACGACCAGCTCCCGACATTGCCCGCGGCTAGCGCGCGGCTCTGGAAGCCGCGTACCACATTCACATGAGCCAACCGCTCGCCCGAATTTTCTCCGCTCTTCACGGCGCTCTCTGCGTGCGGCTCGACCAGCGCCAGATTGAGAATGCGCCCTGTCGATTCCCCGCTCACTCGGTAGCTCACCTCGATGCCGTCGTCCGTGCGGCGCGCTTGAAGCTCGATCTGGGTTCGCGACTGTCGCTTCAATGCCGCCGCAATGAGCGCGTTGATCTGTGAAGAGTCGGAACCCACGCACTCACTGTCG
>DATHOI010000240.1:0-16625 GCA_035485095.1 Polyangiaceae bacterium
GCCCAGTACGTTGCGAGATACTTGGTGAACATCACCAATCCTCCTTTAACGACCGAATAGGTGACGGGTTTAACCGGTTGCTCGTGATCGGCTAAGCCAGGCTTGCGATAGATGCGCTGATCGGGAGCAATCAGCCCCAAGTCCGAGGCGATATTCACGATCACGCCGCCGCCGTGTGCGGCAAGGTGGGCGCCGAATACCTGACTCACCAAAAAAGCTCCGGTGAGCCCGACAGCCAGATCACGCGACCAATCTTCGAGCGAGAAGTGCTCGAAGCGCGACGCGCCGAGGCCCTTGCCCTCGACCTTGGGGTTGTGAGCAGCGTTGTTGACCAAGCCGTCCAAGCGTCCGTGACGAGCGAGCACTGAAGCCAAGGCTCGCTGGCAGGACTCTGGCGAAGTGACATCCAGCTCGACGGCGCTGGCGGCGACGCCGTGCGCGTCACTCAGCGCTGCGGCGTGTCGCTGTGCGACTTCGAGTCGAATGTCGGCCAGCACTGGCACTCCGCCTGCGCCCGCAAGCGCCTCAGCGTGCTCGAGACCAAGTAGGCCCGAACCGCCCGTGATCACGAACACGCGACCGCTCAGATCGAAGGACGAAAGTACGTTTTGTGCGACGCTTGTCATGCCGGGTGCCGCGCTTCTTCCGCTTCGTCGAGCTCACCGCGCTGCCAGCGTTCTACGGCCCGCTCCAGCGCCGGGATCTGATCGGGATAATCGAGCTCGTGGATTTTGCCTTCGATCACGAAGGGTAAGACCACTTTGCCGACCATCGAGTCCAACTCCAGCACGGTGCGCGGCCGCACGATGTCGACATAGCCGTTCTGCCAATAGACGGCCGGCAGGCGCTGGCGCGGCATGGAGTGCGCTTCCGGGAAGCCGGGCAGGTCGAGCGCGGGACGCAAATAGGAGCCGTCAATGCGCCACATTTTGTAAGGTGTCTGCTCGGCGAGCCCGACTGCGCGCAAGCTGTCAGCCTCTTGATGTTTCGTCATCAGACCAATCGCGTGATCGATGATGCGGACGTCGCGGACCGGGCCGGTCGGACGCAGGTGCACCACCATGTCCGGCCGATAGCCGCGCTCGCCGAGCCATTCGAGCGCGTGCCGGAACACCTGCAAGTCGGTGGCGGCGTCCGACGCAAATTCCGCCGGACGCACGAACGGCACCTCAGCTCCGAATTGACACGCGACCTCCGCAATCTCGGCGTCGTCCGTCGAGACGATGGTGCGCGTGACCAGCGAGCAAGCTTTGGCGTGGCCGATCGAATAGGCGATCAGCGGTTTGCCCGCGACTTTCAGCAGATTCTTGCGCGGTACGGATTTGGACCCGCCACGGGCTGGAATCAAGGCGAGCACCTCGACGCGACTCATGAGAACTCTCCTCTGGGGATGACGGCCTTGCCGGTCGTTTGGGATTCGAGCAACGCGAGCGCCACTTCGAGACTGACCGCGCCATCTCGCAACGACGGCGTGCACGGCTGGCGCAAGCTCACGGCGTCCAAGAACTGATGCAGCTCGGCGCGATACGTCGCGTTGCGCGGCAGCTCGGAGTAGTCATGACTCTCGAGCAAGCGTCCGTTCTCGTCCCAGAGCTTCAGCGATTTACCACTCAAGCTCCATTCGATTTTCCCGCGCTCGCCGACGACCGTCGCGCTGCGGTTGCTCGGGCGCTGCACGAAGTCTTGATGCAGCTCCACGTACAGCGGGCCGCCGTCGGGGCGCGCGAACTCGAGCAGCGACAGTGCGACGTCATCTACGTCCACCTCGAGCGACGAGACATGACCGCCCATCGAGAACACGCGACGCGGCGCGCCGAACAGCGCAATCAAGTAGTCGATCTCGTGGATCTGCGAGAGTGTCACGCCGCCGCCGAGCGCACTTTGCGCGGCGTACATGCGCCGGTAGTCCTCATACGGGTGAAAGCCCGGCAAGAATTCGCCGACCTCAGCGCGCACCGTCAGCACAGGCCCGATCGCGCTTTGCGCGAGCAGCGCTTGCAAGCGCAAAAACCCGGGGTGATATCGCAGTTGATACGCGACGCACGTCGTCAGCCGACGGCGCTCACACAGCGCGAGCAAATCACGCACGCCGTCCAGCTCGTGGGACAACGGCTTCTCGATGAACAAGTGACAGCCGCGCTCGGCGGCCAGCAGGGCCACCGGCACGTGTAAGCTCGTCGGATTGGTGATGAACACGACGTCCGGGCGCACTTCGAAGGCGGCTTCGAGGTCGGCCGTGACCTTCACGTCGTACGTTCGCTCGAGCTCGAGATTCGGCACTACTTGCAGCGAATCATCGAGGGTCTGCTGCTCGCGGCGCACACGGTAGGCATGCACGTCGACGGCGTTCCCCAAGAGCTGCCGCAGATTGCGTAGGTGCCGTTGACCAATGCCGCCGAGCCCCACGAACAGGCAGCGGCGCACCGCGCCCTCGAGCTTGAGTTGCGGTTCGTCGCGCCAGACCGCTTCCGAGACCGCGAGCGTCACGCCGCTCTCCGGGCAGCCAACAGACTCGCCAATACGAAGCCGAGCGAGTGCCGCGCCGAGTCTTCGGGGTCTGCGTCGAAGTAATGCTGCACCAGAAAATCCCCGCCATATCCGGCAGCGGCGAGGCGAGCGAAGAAGCCCGAAAAATTTGCGGCGCCTTCACCAAAGCGACGACTGGTGCCATGCCTAACGCGATCTTTGACGTGCACGGCCTCGAGCAATGGCAAGAGCGGGCGCACGTCTTCGGCGATGTCGAAGCCCTGCGCCGTCGAGTTGCCGACATCGTAGTACGCGCGGACTCGCGGATGCCCGACGCTTTGAATCAGTGCCGCGTACTCGGGCCCAGGGATCTCCATCTCGAGACCCAAAGTGACGTGACACTCCTCGAGCGCGGGCAGCACACGCTGCAGGCTCTCCACGACCTGCGCCCCGAGCTCAGGGCTATCGACCGCTGAAGTCTCCAAAAGCGGGAGCAGAATGCGTGAGCCGCCGATTTCGCGAGTCCAACCAACCAGCGCGATGAGCGCTTCACTGTTGCGCAGGCGCTCACTTGCCGAGCCGCCCGCTAGGCGCTCGATCATGAAGTAGTCGCCGCACACGCTGCCCACCGGCAGCCCGCTCTGATGCACACAGGAGCGGATCGCCGCGCGGCCCGCCCGTGTAGCGATCGGGTTCTCCGCGGCCCGTGGCGCTTCATAGATCCACTCGATGAAGTCGAAACCGATGCGCTTGGCGAGCGCAAATTCTTCTGGCCAACTCGCGTGGGGGAACGCCTGCAGGCGGTCCGACGGTCGTGGCGACAAGCGCCCTTGCATGACTCCGATGCGATGTTCGCGCACGCGGCCCTCCTGTGCTCGCTCGACTCAGCCGACGCGACGAAGCTTCTTCATGATTGGCACTTCGTCGTCGGTGACCTTTTTGACGCCGTCGCCGAGCGCGGCTTCGATCACGCGCGAGTCGCGGATCAACTTCATCAAACCTTGTGGCTCGACGCTCGCTGCCTGATCCGAGCCCCACATCGCGCGATCGAGCGTGATGTGCCGTTCGATCATGCACGCGCCCAGCGCAACGGCGGCGTAGCTCGTGGCCAAGCCGACTTCGTGTCCGGAGTAGCCGACCGGCACGCCGTAGCGCTCACGCAACACCGGGATCATGCGCAGATTCAGGTCCGGGATCTTGGCGGGATAGGCGCTGGTCGTGTGTAGAATCACCAGCGATTCGTCACCGATCACTTCGATCGCATGGTCCACCTGAGCCAGCGTGCTCATGCCCGTCGAAATGATCAGCGGGCGCTTGGTCGCGCGGTGATGCTTGAGCAAGTGATCGTCCGTCAAGCTCGCGGACGCGATCTTGTACGCAGGCGGCTCGAATTGCTCCATGAAATCCACGGAAGCTTCATCCCAACAGGAGGCGAACCAGGCGATGTTCTTTTCGCGGCAATAACGGTCGATGTTGGCGTATTGGTCGAGGCCGAATTCCAAGCCACGCTTCAGGTGACCGTTGGTCGGGCCGAACGGATTCTCGCGTGCCTTGCTCAACTCTTCAGCCGTATAAACGACTTCTAGAGTGCGTTTCTGGAACTTGACGGCTTGCGCGCCAGCCACGCTCGCAACGTCGATCAGGCGACGGGCAATCCCGAGATCACCATTGTGATTGATGCCAATCTCCCCGACGACATAACAGGGGCAGCCATCACCAACCCACGCATCACCGATCTTGACTTGGACCATTTATCAATCTCCGTCATTGTTCATGTGCAAGGCGCGGGCCACTCACGCGGCCGTTTTCTCCGCCACTACGAGCAACATCCACTCTTTGGAGAAGCGCACGAATTTCGAGCGCTTACAAAACGTCGGTAAGAGCGCTGCGGCATCGGCCAGGGGCCGAAGATATGGGCGCTCCCAGAGCAGCGGGAGCTGCCGAAAGCGGCGCGCCTCGCCGATCGTGAAACCGTGACTGGCGATGCACTCGCGCAGGCCAGTGAGCGTGAACGGACGGACATGAGTCCAATCGTCATAAAAATGACGCCACTGTGCAGTCCAATCTGGCACCAGCGCGATCAGCTTGCCGCCTGGCACGAGCACCCGTTCGCACTCGCGGAGCAACGGACCGATGTCGGACACGTGCTCGAACACCGACTTGGAAAACAGCACGGAAAAGCGCTTGTCTGCGAAAGGCAGCGGGTTCTTCTCGTAGTCACACACCGTCACTGGCTCGCTGAACTTCGGCTCCGCGGGGCGAGAGCGGTCGACACCACGAGCGTCGAACCCCTGACGCGCAAAGCCGTGCAGGAACTCACCGCGCCCGCAGCCCAAGTCGAGCAACGCCTTGCCAGCCAGCCCGCCCAAGTAGCGCTCGCTCAGGTACTGCGTGAGCTGGTCCGGGTATTGAGTATAAGGCCGCGCTGCCTCGCTATAGCGTACGTCGAGGTAGTTACGCGCACCGTCGGTGTCGAGCGTGCGAGCGTTCATCCGTCTTTCCTTTCACTGGTCGAGCCCACGATGCGAAGCGCGGCGCGACTGAGCTCGTCTCCGATGCGCAGCGCGTCGACGAGCGGCCCCGTCGTATCTGGAACGTAGTTGGCGAGCGCATAGTCGGGCGAGCCGAGTGGCGTCGCGTGTAGGTTGAGCGCAGGGGGCGCGCCGAGCTCACCGAGGTGCGACCCGACCGCCGAAAAGCCCTGCTCCAACCCCTGCGCGGTCAGCGACGCAACCGAGTGCGTGTATGCCGCGGGGTCGCCCGTGAAATAACCGCGCTGTTTCAGGCCTTTCACGAAGCCCACGGGGTCTCCTTGAGTCGCGCTCTGTGTGGCTTCTGGAAAGCGATTCACGAGCAGCTTCACGTAGTCCGTCGCGCCGTCATCGGCCGTTTTGTAGGCGCGAAAGCGATCCATGATCGTGCGTTCGCTCGATCCGTAACCCTCGTGCGTGCGCTGCGAAACGCTGAGCCCGTCGGGACTTGCCCCTTTGATGCCCCCGAAATTGTAGTTGTACATCGAGGCGCCGTTTCCGGTCTCGTGAGCCCACTGAGCAGTGAGCACGGCCACGGTTTTCTGGCTCGGCGGCTGCCCCGTCACTCGCGTCCATGCGCTGCGCAGTGCCTCCGCGGCCTGCGCTCCGTCGAGCCTCGTTCGCGTCGGTGCCACCAGAGCAGGCGTCGCGACCGCTTGTGTACGAGCAGCGAGCAGCGTCTCGAAGGCTGGATCCGCGTTCACGCGCGTGGCCAGCGCGACCGGCTTTTGTGCCGGATTGAGAGTTACGCTTTGGATCGCAGAGGCCACTTCGAGCTGGGTAGCGCAAGTTTTGGGCCAACCAGCGCTGTCAGCGAACGTCTCGAGCCGAAGCTAGGTGTCCTCCATCTTGGATTTTGCGATCGTCAGGTCCTCGAGCAAGTCCAGGAGCTCGGCTTCAAGACCACGGTTTCCGATCAGGGAGATCGCGTGCTGTAGCGAAGCGATCTCGATCTTCGACGACCGCGAGGAAGCGCGATGGACACAGCGGGCCGCCAGGATCGGAATTTGCGCCACCAAGGCGTCGATGTTGCGACCCGCCGCATACGGGTCGTTCATCGCCCGCAAGAGCTGATGGATGCGATCGAGCTCGGCCAAGTGTTTTGGCTGAACTTTGATGTCCGCTGGGTCTACCGCCAGGCCGGAAACGGGAGGTCGCATCGTCCTCGCTATTCTCTGCGAAATCAGCGCCGCACAGCAACTGTCCCAATATGCTGCAAAACTCCAAATCATCAAGCCGAGCGTCAAGGACCCGACGGTCTAGTCGTCAATGCCTCGTCGACTCCCTCTCGAATGCGTCGCACACAGGCTCGCGGCAGCCGGTCGACCTGCGAGCCGAGGCGCGCGCCAGGCTCGGAGCAGCAACCCAGCGCATTGGCTCGCAGCTTGCTCTGTGTGCGACGTATCCATGAGCACGGGCATTTGGGCAGCCGCATCGGGCGCAGTCGGACAGACCGCAGCGCTAGACACCGCGGCTCAGAATATCGCGAACGCAGCGACTCCCGGCTACAAGTCGGACGAAGTGGTGTTCCGGCAGAGCTTGGTGAAAGCAGTGGGCGGCGCCGTCGGCAGCAAAGCCGGCAATCTGGCCACGAACTCCACGCGCTACGCGATCAGCCGCACCACCGTGCCAGATTTTCGTGCGGGCGGCATCGTACAGACGGCGCGTCCCTTGGACGTCGCCATCCCCGACGACAAGAGTTTCTTTGCGGTGTCGACGACGCAGGGCGAACGCTACACGCGCGCCGGCAGCTTTCGCCTAACGGTAGACGGCTCTTTGACGACGCCCGACGGGCACCCGGTGATTGGCACGAATCGTCGACCCATCAAGGTCGACCCGCAAGCGCGCAACGTGAGCATCGATCGCGGCGGGTCGATGGTAGTCGACGGTGTACAAGGCGCGCAGATCGCGCGCGTGTCCTTCGCAAATCTGAACGGTCTCGAACGCACCGGCGAGGTGCTCTTCAAAGCCAAGCCGGAAGCGGGCCCGCCACTGCGTAGCGACGTTCAACTGGAGACGTCGTCGATCGAGCAATCGAACGCAAATGCGGTGACGGGCATGACGAGCATGGTCAACACGTCGCGCAACTTCGAGATGATCAGCAAAGTGATCGAAGCGTTCGGCCAGATCGACAAACGCGCCGCGAACGACATCATGGGCAAATGAGCCCCGGATAACGTCGCTTCATTGGCGCCGCGCGAACGGATCGCCACCAGCTTTTCTTGCACCCGCGGGCGCGGCGGCCGCGCCCGGCGTGCCCGCCGCATGCTTGCTGCCGTCGCCACGCGGGGAGCGGCGGCCCGAAGGCTCCTCCGGTAAGTCGTCGAGGCGCACTGGCTTCGGCTCCGGCGGCGCGCTGCTCGCGACTGCCCCGCCCGCGCTGGGCAGGACGGCGAGACCGCTCGGTTGCGGACCCGCCAACGCGGCCTCTGGACCCCGCCCGCGAAGCAGCACGACCAACAGAAGCAACAACGCCAGCGCAGCCCCCGCCACGAGCCAGCGCCAATGCGTCGCCCAAGCCTGCATCACGGTCGGCTGTCCGGATGCCGTGACACCGCGACCGGTAGTGAGATTCCTCAGCGTTATGGCACGCGAGCTTGGAATGGATTCCAGGTCGGGAACTTGCAATTGTGGAGCGTCAGCCACGTCGTGACCTTGCATTTCTGCATAGGTCACGCGCAGCGCGTGCTGCATCGCGGCCGCGTCCGCAAAACGCGCGGCCTTGTCATAGGACAACGACTTGTCGATGAAGCGGATCAGCGCGGGATGCAGATCACCGCGCAACTCGCCGAGCGAGCGCGCGGGCCGAGTCACCGCCATTGCGAGCGTTTCATTGACGGTCTCACCTTCGTGCACGAATTCCCCCGTCAAAAGCGTGTACAAAGTCGCCCCGACGGCCCACAAGTCCGTGCGCCCGTCGACGTCGTCCCAGCGCCCACGCGCTTGCTCGGGCGCCATGAAAGCAGGTGTGCCCATCGTTGAGCCCGCTTGGGTCGTGGTCAGAGGCGAGCTCAGCTCACGCACTCGCGCGATACCAAAGTCTAGAACCTTTACCGCGCCGTCGCGGGTCAGAAACATATTCTCGGGTTTCAGATCGCGGTGCACCACGCCCCGCGCGTGCGCGGCCGCGAGCGTGTCGAGCAACTGGTCCATGACCGAAAGCGCTTCATGGGGCGACAAAAGCCGGCCTTTTCGCTCCCAACGCTGCTCGATCGTCTCACCGTCGAGCAGCTCCATCACTAAGAAAGCGAGGCCCTCTTCCGACACGTCGTCGTCGTCGACGGCAACCGCGCCCCGGTGCCCGACCGAGTTCGCGACATAACCTTCACGTAAGAAGCGCTCGCGAATCGCCGTGTCCGACGACAGCTCGGGGTGCAGCATCTTGATGGCAGCTCGCTTCTTGTTGCGATGTGTTGCGGCATACACCGCCGCCATTCCCCCTACACCGATGAGCTTGTCCAGTCGCCACTTCTGCTTGAGGACCGTTCCGATACGCGCTCTGGCGCGCTCGGTGGCTGCCTCGAGTTGAACCGACATCGCTTCCGAGTGTGCTAACGTAGCACGACCCGATCGTGAGCGTCCGCGTCGAAAGCGTTACCCCGGAATTCTTCGGATTTTAACCCCTCGGCGTGGACTCACCAACGCGACACTAAATGTGGAGTTTGGAGCTGGAGCTCCAAAGCTTGACGAGTGTCGCATTCTCGTGCGAGAGGCGAAGCATGGCCTCGGCCAAGCGTGACATCCGACACATCATCGATTCATTCTCCGAAGACCTGATTGAGATCGCGAAAGACGTCGTTCAACAGCACGTCGAGCGCGCGGTCTCCGAGTGGCAAGCCAAGAATTCGAAGCTGCTACTGCGCAAGTCGGCCGAGGACGAGAAGGCACTCCGGAATCAACGGGCCCTCGAGCGCATCGAGCGCGTCGCGGCGCGTCGGCGCGACCGGGAAGAGAAGAAGGCCACCGAGCGCGCGCTCCGCCTCGAGCAACGCGTCGTCGAGGGCAAGAAGCCGAGAGCTCGCCGCGGCTCGCTCTCCGAGGCGGCCGCCAAGAAGGCCGCAACTCCTCCGCCGCTCTTCGTACACAAGCGTCGGCGTGACGGGGAGATCGAGCAGCTCAAGCGCAATGACGACGCAGAGCCGACGCTGAACGGCGCAGCGCAACCCGCCGCCGAAGCCGCACTCTGAATCGCCGCGTCGCGCGCGTGGATCGGGCCGAAGCTCTTCTCGATTGGCTGCACGCGTAGTATCAAACGTGGGACTAACACGTCAGGGGGATAGCGATGAAGCGTGCGTTGTTCGGGTTGTCGGTCGTCGTGCTTGCGGGGTGCATGGGTCCTGGCGGGGCTAGTCCAGAAGCGACCACACCTCAGGCGGTCGAAACGCGGCCGGACGTCGCGGTTCTGACCGGAGCAATCAGTATGGTCGACGGCAAGCCCGTCGACGGGGGCGCGCCGATCGACCTGCCCGCTGGCTGCCACACGTTGCGCACGTCGTCCGATTTCATGACTAGCCCGACGCCGGGCGTCACGGTTCGCGCCACCATTACACCGGTGAATTTCGCACTCGTGATGAACGCCGGCAGCAACTACTGGGTCGAACGCAAGATCCTCGACACCGTCGACAGCAGCAGCCGCGTTCGCTTCACGGTCTACGAGCGAGACGCGAGCGGGACCGTCAAGACCACCTATCAGCCCATGAGCGCAGATGCGGCGACCGCATTCTGCACTTCCGCGAAATAGCGGCGCCTTTCAGCTAGCAGCGGACGCTTCTGGAATCAGTTGCCGAAACGCACAGGCACGGTTCTGATACTGCGGCAGCAAGGCCGCCTCGGATTTGCTGGCCGAAAATGTAAAGCAGCGTAGCGTGCTGGTCGTTTCCCCCGGAACAACCCGCGCATGGCCAACCACTCCCACTCGCAGCTCGACGACCTGTTCACACGCTTCGTAGACCGCGACCAGCATTGGGGTCCGCTGCTGTTCCTACGTCCGCGCACGAGTGAGGCCATCAGCGTCGCGCGCGCTCTCGCGCTGTCGGCATTGGTTGGGGTTGCGTTTGGCCTACTCGGCAGCATTTGTCTGGCAGTCGCCGCGCGCCTGGCCAATCGCCCCGCGCTCGCAGTGCATGTCTTCCCGTTGACGTTGACCGCAATCTACTTCTGCTTGTGCCAACTGACGTTCGTACCGGCGTGGAATCGCCGCGCGAAACGCCTCGCCAAACGCGATCGCGCTTGAGCCTCAGCTCGGCCGCAAGACGGCGCACTGCGACGCGACGCGCAGTAGCGGGGGACAACCCATAAAAAAACGCCCCCCGCTCCGAATGAGCGAAGGGCGTTTCTAACATACCCAGGGAGTAACCGAGACAGACGATGCGAGAGGAAAGCTCAGCCGCTTTGGCGGCGTTGGAACGCGGGCGTATCCCAATCCGTGTCGATGTTCGACGGGAAGGTGATGCGTTCGCGAACCGGCAGAGACATTTGCGCGTCGCGCGAACCTTGCGCGGTGGTGGTGATTTGCGGCGCCTGCGGACGGCGCGTCGAGTACGCGGGCAGCGCGGGCTCGCGGCTTTCCGGACGCGCTGGAGCTTGCGAACGGGGCGGCGGCGCCACCACATCGCGGCTCTCCGAGCGAATCGCGGAGCGGCTCGCGCCACGCGAGACTTCGACGGGCAGCTCGTCGCTCGCGTGCTGGAAGCCCGTGGCGATCACCGTCACTTTGATGGTGTCGGCCATGTTTTCGTCGATGCTGGCGCCGAAGATGATGTTCGCGTCCTCGTGCGCCTGCTCTTGGATGAGCGAAGCCGCCTCTTGGATTTCCTTCATCTTCATGTCCGGACCGCCGACCACGTTGATCAGCACGCCGGTCGCGCCTTCGACCGAGATGTTGTCGAGCAGCGGCGATTGCACGGCTTGCTCGGCCGCGAGGCGCGCGCGCCCCTCGCCCTTCGCGCAGCCCGTGCCCATCAAGGCGCGGCCCATGCCGGCCATGACCGTACGCACGTCGGCAAAGTCGACGTTCACGATGCCGTCGAGCGTGATGAGATCGCTGATGCCGCGCACGGCCTGGAACAAAACCTCGTCGGCTTTGCGGAAGGCTTCGACGAACGTGAGATCGTCATCTGCGAGCATCATCAACTTCTCGTTCGGGATCGTGATCAGCGTGTCGACGTGCTCGCTCAAGGCCGCGAGCCCCGCTTCGGCGCGCCGTGAGCGTTGCCGGCCTTCGAAACTGAAGGGCTTGGTCACGACGCCGACGGTGAGCGCGCCCGCTTCACGAGCAAGCTGAGCGATCACCGGGGCCGCGCCCGTACCCGTGCCACCACCCATGCCGGCGGTGACGAACACCATGTCTGCGCCCTGCACGGCATCTTTCAGCCGTTGAACGTCTTCGAGCGCGGCTTTGCGGCCGCGTTCCGGGTCGGCACCGGCACCGAGGCCGCGGGTCACGTTTTGACCAATCGCGATCTTCTCGGCGGCGCTATTCGAGTTGAGCGCCTGCGCGTCGGTGTTGACCGTGATGAACTCGACACCTTCGAGTCCGAAATGAATCATCGTGTTGATGGCGTTGCCACCCGAGCCGCCCACACCGATGACTTTGATACGCGCTTGGTAAGCGCGCGTCTCGTCGGCAAATTCTATGGAGAAACTCATCGTCCCTACTCCCGGATTGATATCGTTTGCGAGGGTCATGAGTCCGGGGCTGCCTTCCCTGCCGTTACCGGCTGGACTCGTGTCGTCGCGCTCAGAAAGTGTGTAGTGATTCCGCTGGGTATTCGTGACTGAAGCTAAGCAATCGGTCTTGGTTCTCTGCGCTCAGAAGGCCGCTCGAAACCAATTCCAAAATCCGTTTTTTTGTGTGCCGCTCGGATCGGCGGCCGCTTGGGCCTCCATCCGGCGCTCTTCGTCCGGCGCGCGCAGGCTGCTGCGCGGCGCGGCATCCGCGAGTTGGCTCGCGCCGTAGCGCACCAGGCCAACGCCGGTCGCGTATTGCGGCCCTTGCACGAGCTGCACGATACCTTTGACACCCACCGGAAACCCGAGGCGTACCGGCATACCCAGGATTTCCTCGGCGCATTCGACCATGCCCTCCATCAAGGCCGCGCCGCCGGTGAGCACGCAGCCGGAGCACAGTTGCTCGAGCAATCCGGTTTCTTCGATGCGACGACGCGCTTCACTGAAGATCTCTTCGACGCGCGGTTCGATGATGTCGCTCAAAAGGCGGCGCGCGACACGGCGCGGCGCGTGTCCACCGACGCCCGGCACCTCGATTTCCTCGTCGTCCGAGATCATGCGACCGAGCGCGCAGCCGTAGTTGCGCTTGAGGCGCTCGGCTTCGGCCATCGGAGTACGGAGACCCGCGGCCACGTCACTCGTGATGTTGTTGCCGCCGGCCGGAATCACACTGGTGTGCGCGATGCCGCCGTCGACGTACAAGAGCAGGTCCGTGGTGCCGCCGCCGATGTCGATCACGGCCACGCCGATCTCTTTTTCGTCATCGCTGAGCACGGCATCCGAGCTCGCGAGCGGCTCGAGCACTACGTCGGCCACGTTCAGGCCGCAGCGCTCGACGCAGCGGATCACGTTTTGAACGCACGACGTAGCGGCCGTGACCAGATTGACGCGCACTTGCAGGCGCACGCCGCTCATCCCGATCGGGTCGCGAATGCCGTCCTGATTGTCGACCGCGTACTCGCGCGGCAGCGCGTGCAAGATCATGCGGTCTGCGTCGACCGGAATCGCGCGGGCGCCTTCCAGCACTCGGTCGAGATCCGCCCGCGTGACTTCGCGGCCACTGATGGCGCATACGCCGTCCGAGACGTGGCTCTTGATGTGGCTCCCCGCGACGCCAGCGTAAACGGTCTTGATCTCGACCCCAGCCATGGTCTGCGCGGCTTCGATCGCTTCGCGGATCGAGCGCACGGTCCACTCGATGTTGCTGACGACGCCTTTACGCAGACCGCGGCACGGGACGTTGCCGACGCCGAGGATGGTGATGCCATCGGCATCGACCTCGCCCACCACGGCCGAAACCTTCGTGGTGCCGAGATCGAGCCCGACGACGATCTCGCTGGAAGTAAGGGGGGTTCTCATGATCGGCCTGTGGCTCCGTGTGACGATTGGCGGCTCTTCGAGACTCGGCCGACGCTGCCATGCAGGGCCTCGTGGGGCCAAATTTTGGCGCACAAATCCGGGGCTTTAGCGGGCGATTTGTGGGACTTCATCGCATCCTCACCACGACGCGCTCGGGGTGTGCGGTGTTGTCCAAGAATACGATGCCCGGCGTTCGCCCCTTCTTGCGCAGCTCGGAGACGACTTCTTCGGCCATGAGCAGCTTCTTGCGCCACGGGCCGGTGCCCCGCTCCAGCGTCACGCCTTCTTTGCCGACGGTGAGCGTCACGTCGCCGGCGTCGGCCAAATGCACTTCTTCGGCCGGATAAACCTTGCTCAGCGGCACGCGCTCGAACTGATGCAGCACCTCGAGACCGGTTTGGATTCGCTCGATTTCGCGGGCCCGGTCCCGGGCCAGGTTCTCGGGTGAGGCGCCCGTGACGAGCGGCAGGTCGTACGGATCACCGGCCGCGACCTCCTTGAATGGCTCACCCTCGCGGGTGACCAAATACAGGTGCTCGCCCAGCGAGACCACTGCCGCCGCCTCGCGCTCGGACAGTTCGACGCGCAACGTATTGGGCAGCCGGCGCGTCACCTTGACCTCGGAAATCCAGGGATTTTCCAACAATTTTCGCTCTGCAGCGTCGGTGTCGAGGGCGAAGATGTTGGCGCCGAGGGTCACGCCGG
The DNA here is from genome assembly GCA_035485095.1 of Polyangiaceae bacterium. GTDB lineage: Bacteria > Myxococcota_A > Polyangia > Polyangiales > Polyangiaceae > PMG-095. The sequence continues at coordinate 13,791 of DATHOI010000240.1, forward strand.
ACTCGTTCTTCATCTCTTCGGGCGTCAGGCGGTGAGCGCCGATCAAATCGACTGTGCGAATCGCGAAGCGCGGACTGGTCAGCGCGTAGTGGTGCGCGCTCCAAGCCACGGCCAAGGACGCGCTGACCACCACGGCCAGCCCGGAGGCGAGCTTCAGCGCTGACCAAAGCAAGCTGCCGACCGAGCGCGGCGGCGTCGGTTCCGGGCTCGAACCGCGACGCGGAGCCGGACGCACCGGGCCGGGCGCCGGGCTTTCCCCGGGCACGAAGCCCTCGGAAGGGGCGCTGAAGCCTGCGCCGTGCAGGCGGTCCTGATGCAGGGTCATGGTTTGCTCCCCGAAATGCGCGCTCGGAGCTCGCTGCTCACGACGCCCAGGATCTTATTGATGTCGCCTGCGCCGAGCGCGATGACCACGTCACCGGGGCGCGCCGAGCTGGCGAGCTCAGCCGACATTTGCGCGCGATCCGGGGCGTATTTGACGCTGTGATGACCGTGCTCGGCGATCGCGTCAGCCAAGCGCTGCGAGGTGATGCCAGGGATCGGCTTCTCGCCCGCGGCATAAATGTCCGTCACGAAGAGCTGGTCGGCGTTGTTGAACGCGCGCGTGAATTCGTCGAACAGGTTCTCGGTGCGGGTGTAGCGGTGAGGCTGAAATGCGACGAGAATGCGGCCCTCATAGGCCTTGCGAGCCGCGTTGAGTGTCGCCTCGACCTCGGCGGGGTGATGACCGTAATCATCGACCAATGCGACGCCGTCGACCTCGTCGATGATCGAGAAGCGGCGCGCTACGCCGTGGAAGGTAACGAGCGCCTCCTTCACGATGTCGAGCGGCACCTCGAGCTCGTCAGCGACGGCGATCGCGGCCAACGTGTTGAGCACGTTGTGCTGGCCGGGCATGCGCACCGTAAACTCGCCCAGCGGCTTGTCGCGATTGAAGGCCACGAAGCTGGTGGAAAGCCCGCGAAAAGTCAGGGACCGTGCGTGGTAGGTGGCTTGCGGCGTCAGGCCATAGGTAACGTGGCGGCGCTGCACGCGCGGCAGGAGATCCTGCACGTGCGGGTGATCGAGGCACAAGACGGCCAGGCCGTAGAACGGCACCTTCTCGATGAACTGCACGAACGCGTCCTTCAGGATGTCGTGCGTCTTGTAGAAATCGAGGTGCTCGGGATCGATGTTCGTAACCACCGCGATGGTCGGCGTGAGGCGCAAGAACGAGCCGTCGCTCTCGTCGGCCTCGGCCACGAGCATGTCGCCTTCACCCAGCCGGGCATTGCTGCCCAGGGCCGCCATGCGGCCGCCGACCACCACCGTCGGATCGAAACCGGCCGCGCGCAGCACCGTCGCCACGAGCGAGGTAGTCGTCGTTTTGCCGTGCGAGCCTGCGATGGCGATGCCGTACTTCACTCGCATCAGCTCAGCCAGCATTTCTGCGCGCGGAATGACCGGAATTCCGTGCAGGCGGGCCTCGCGGACTTCCGGGTTTTCGTAGTCGATCGCGCTCGAGTACACGACGACGTCGGCACCGTGCACGTTCTCGGCTCGGTGCCCGAGGTCGATGCGCACGCCGAGTCGCTCCAGATTTTTGGTGTTCTCTCCAGCGCGCAGGTCGGAACCGGACACGTCGAACTCGAGCGTGCGCAGGATCTCGGCGAGCCCGCTCATCCCGATGCCGCCGACACCGATGAAATGCACGTGGCGTACGCGACCGCGAAACATCAGTAGGTCTCCCGGGCCGTGGCTTGAAATGCCAGCGGCGGCTCGCCGGAACCGGGGCGAGTCGTGCTTCGAGCTACGCGCTGCGCTGTGCTGGCAATGCCCGCTAACCCCAAAAGATCCAAAGCGATGGCGTGGGCGGCGTCCGGACGACCGAGCTCGGCTGCGCGCTCGGCCATCGTGTCGAGTAGTTCCAGATCTGCAGCGAGCAGCTTGATTTCTGCTGAGATCCGCTCGGGGGTTGCCTCGCTGGAGAGCAAGCACACCGCTGCGCCCGCGCGCACGAGCGACTCCGCGTTCACCCGTTGATGATCGCCCGTCGCGAACGGATACGGAATCAATAGGCTCGGTCGGCCCACGGCGCAGATCTCGCTCACGGCGCTCGCGCCGGAACGAGCGATCACCAGATCCGCCGCCGCGATAGCTGCTGGCATGTCGGCAATGAACGGCACGACCTCGGTGCGACTCGACAGACCGAGCTGAGCGTACAGCCGGCGCGCGTCGGCTTCGTGCGCGGCGCCGCACTGATGTACGAGGCTGAAGTTTGCCGGAATCTGCGCGACGGCGCGCGGCACGGCTTCATTCAACGCTTTGGCTCCCTGGCTGCCACCGAGCACGAGAATGCGGAGACCCTGCGCGTTGGCGGCGTAGCGCGCACGCGCGAAGCCCTGCCGAATCGGCACTCCCGCGCGCATGATGACGCTCTCCTTGAAGTGCTTCTCGCTCTCGGGAAAGGCCGTATAAGCGCGTTGCACGAGCGGCGCGATCAGACGATTGGCGAGGCCAATCACGCTGTTCGGCTCCATCAACGCGACCGGAATGCCGAGGCTGCGCGCCGCCAGCGACACGGGGCCCGCGGCGTATCCGCCGATCGAAAATACTACGCGCGGCGCGAGCCGCTTCACCAGTGAGCGGGCCTCGGGCACGAGCGCGGCCGCCCGCGCGATGCCGCGCGCGGCGCCTAGCACGCCTGAGCCGCGAATCGGAAGCACTCGCATCAGCTCGAGCTCGTAGCCGCGCTCGGGGACGACGCGCGTTTCCATCCCGCGCTCGGTGCCCACGAACACGAGTCTCAGATCCGGAGACAGCGCGCGCACGGCGTCCGCCACCGCGATCATCGGG
>DATHOI010000241.1:0-6611 GCA_035485095.1 Polyangiaceae bacterium
GCAGCAGCCGCGCCCCACGTGAAGTCTTTAGGGAATGGCATAGTGGACGGGTCTCTCGCAATGAACTGGCGCTGACTGCGCGACAGAAACTGGTTTCAGGTACGCTCTTCAGACATACTTTTTTCGCTCAATCATCGCCAGGGATTTGGCAGCGTGCCGGCAAATTGAGCAGATCTGAGCATATCGAAGACGAGTTTTAGCACTACCGCCACCACGACGACCGCCACCACGACGCGCACGAAGCGGTCGCCTTGGCGGAGTGCCAAGCGCGCACCGAGCCGAGCACCCACGACGTTGGCCAGCGCCATCGGCAGCGAGATTTGCCAGAGGATCGCACCGCGCCAGGCAAACAGCAGAAAGGCCGCCAAATTCGAGCCCAAGTTGACGACCTTCGCGTTACCGGACGCGTACAGCGGGCTGTCGCCAAAGAGAGTCACGAATAGGACGATCAAGAGCGAGCCCGTGCCAGGGCCGAAGAAGCCGTCGTACGTGCCGAGCGCTAGGCACACCACAGTCAGCACGAGCCGCGGTCGCGAAAGTGGCGCGCTGCGCACCGTGATCCGAGAACGCAAGAGCATGACCGTGAGCGCAAACAGCAAGAGCGCAACGACGATTGGGCGGAGCGGCTCGGGGCGAATCGCGAGCAGCAAGCGCGCGCCCACGAGCGAGCCCACGAAGCCGCACGCGAAGCCGAGCGGCGCGCGCTTCTTGTCTACGCCGCCACGCCGAAAGAACGTCACGAAGGAGGAGACCGCGCCGGGCGCAGCCTGGCCCTTGTTCGTCGCCAGCGCGACGCTCGGAGGCAAACCGACGGCGAGCAGCGCCGGTACGGTGAACAAGCCCCCACCGCCAGCCACCGCGTCGACCAACCCAGCGACGAACGCCGTCAGCGAAAGCAGCGCGAGCACCGCGGGAGACGTCGGAGTCACGCCGCGTCGCTACGTAGTGAATGCCGCAAGCTGCGATTGGAGAGCAGTGTGAGCATCACCAGCACGAGCAAGGCGCAGCTCAGCATGTACGGATATTCGTGGCGAAACTCGTACAAACCGGTGCCGGCGAGGGGCCCCAACATGCGCCCAAAACCGAGCGCGGAGCTGTTCAAACCGGCGACCACACCTTGATTGTCCTCACTCACGCCGAGCGATATGCCTGCGGTCACGCCGGGCACCGCCAAGCTCTGGCCGAAGGCTTGTGCGCCGAGCGCCAAGGTGAGCAGACCGAAACGGTGCGCGAAGATCAGCAAGAAGTAACCGCCAAATGCGATGGGCATCCCGAGCAGCAGCAAGCTGAGCGGTGCCCACTTGTAGCGCCGCACCAGGAAGCCCTGCGTAAAGACCGCCACCAAGCCGTAAACCCCGAGCGCCATGCCGACGGAGCGCGGCGTGGCATGGTTCGAGAGGTGCAGGCGGTCTTGGTAGTAGAAGCTGATGGTCTGCTCCATCGCAACCGAGGCGAGGCTGAGCGTGAAGCCCATCGCCAAGAGCGGCCACACCAGCCGCGCGACGTGCGCCGTCTTGCTCGGTGGATCGCCACTGATCAAGCGCTTGGATTCTGGCAGAAAAAACCAGACGAACGCGCCGTTCAGGAACGCGACGGAAGCCGAGAAGTACACCGCAGCCAACAAGCTAACGAGGGAAAATGCCGCGCCAATCAAGGGCCCGAAGATTACGCCCAGGCCAAACGCCGCGCCGATCAAGGCCATGCCCGCGGTACGGTCGTGCCGGCCAGTCATGTCGGCCATGTACGCTTGAGCGGTCGGCAGCGTGGCCGACGAGAACGCGCCGCCCACCACACGAGCCGCCAGCAAGCACGCGAACAAGACCGGTGTCGACAGATGCGCGCGCCCACCGAAGTCAGCGATCAGCGCAAACGCCAGAAAGCTCACGCCAAAACCCAGCACACCGGTCAAGAGCACGCGCTTTCGACCCACGCGCTCGCTCAACCGACCCCAGGATGGGCTGACCAGCACCTGCATGAGCGCGTAGCTGGCCGAGAGCGAGCCGACTTGTAGCTCGCTCAAGCCGAGCTCACGCCCGAGCGGTGCAAGGATCGGAAACAACACGCTCAACCCGAGGATGCTGTTGAAGAGCGTGATGAAAAGGAGGCCCTTCGGGCTCATGGCCACGGGCGTAACTGAGTTGGGCCGTCTTTGACACAGGGAAAGCTGGTACTGGACAAAAGTCTAGCTAGAGCCTAACAAATGCCGGCGATGTCAGAGCCTGTCGAAACGCCGTTCGATCCCATCCCAGTGCTCGCTGCCGAGCTGAATCTGCCACGCGCCTCCGTGAGCGCGGTCGTCAAGCTGTTGGCTGAGAGCGCGACGGTGCCGTTCATCGCACGTTACCGCAAAGAGGCAACCGGGGGGCTGGATGAAGTGCAGATCCGGAATATCGAAGAGCGCCGCACGTACTTGGTGGAGCTCGAGGCACGCCGAGCCTCAATCACGAACGAGATCCGCAGCCAAGGCAAGCTCTCGCCCGAGCTGGCAAAGAAGCTCGCCGCCGCGCCGACGAAGGCAGAGCTCGAAGACCTGTATTTGCCTTTCAAGCCCAAGCGTCGCACAAGGGCCACGATCGCCAAAGAGCGCGGCCTCGAGCCGCTCGCCGATTTGATTTGGGCCCAAGGTCGGGACGGTGCACCCAAGACCAGCGCCGAGAGCTTCGTCAATGCCGAGAGGGAAGTGCCGGACGTTGCGGCCGCACTCGCTGGCGCGCGCGACATCTGCGCCGAGCGTATCGCGGAGGATCCGGAAGTGCGCAAACACACGCGCGAAGCGTACGTGCGTGACGGGACCATCCGCGTCGCGAAGACCAAGGATTTCGAAGACAAAACCACGAAATTCGACAGCTACGCTTCGTTCGAAGAACCGATCGCCACGATCCCTTCGCACCGCTATTTGGCGATTCGGCGGGGTGAAACCGAGGGCGTACTGCGTGGCGGGTTGGATGTCGACCAGAGCCAGGTCGTGCCGTTCGTGGAAAAGCACGTGAAGCTGTCCAGCCAGTCGCCGTGGGCCAGCGAACTTTCAGCGGCAATCAAAGACGGTGTCGAGCGCTTGCTGCTGCATTCAGTGCAGGTCGACGTGCGCGTCGAGCTCAAAATGCAGGCCGACAAAGGCGCCATCGACGTGTTCGCTCAGAATTTACGCGAGCTGCTGCTGTCCGCGCCCTTCGGGACCAAGACAGTGCTCGGCATCGACCCGGGGCAACGCACGGGTTGCAAGTGCGCGGTCGTAGACGACACCGGCAAATTGCTGGAGCACGAGACGATTTACTTGGTGCAGGGCGACTCCGCGCTCGAGCGCGCGCGCCAATCACTGCGCGCTATCTGCAAAAAGTACCCGATCGTCGCGGTCGCGGTGGGTAATGGCACGCACGGTCGCGAGACCGAAGCCTTCGTGCGCGACCTTTTGAAGGAGGAAGGCCTCACGCAAGGCACCTTGCCACTGTGCGTGTCCGTGAGCGAAGCGGGCGCCAGCGTGTATTCAGCGAGCGACATCGCACGCGAGGAATTTCCCGACCTCGACCTGACCGTGCGCGGCGCGATCAGCATCGCCCGGCGGCTGCAGGACCCGCTCGCCGAGCTGGTCAAAATCGATCCCAAGAGCATCGGCGTCGGCCAGTATCAGCACGACGTTTTTCAGCCATTTTTAGCCAAAAAGCTGGATGAGGTCGTGGAGAGCTGCGTGAACAGCGTGGGCGTAGAGGTGAACTTGGCGAGCGCACCGCTCTTGTCGCGCGTGGCCGGCATCGGTCCGACACTGGCGAAAAGGATCGTCAGCCACCGCAACGAGAAGGGCGCCTTCTCGAGTCGTGCCAAGTTGCTCGAGGTGCCGGGGCTCGGACCGCGCACTTACGAGCAAGCGGCGGGCTTCTTGCGCGTGCGTGGCGGCGAGCACCCGCTCGACGCGAGCGCCGTGCACCCCGAACGCTACGCCTTGGTCGAGCGCATGGCGCAAGATCTGGGAGTGCCCGTGGTCTCCTTGATCGGCAACCGCGAGCTCTTGGAGCGCTTGGACCCCCAAAAATATCAAGCCGGGGACGTGGGCGCGTTCACGCTGAACGACATCTTGAGCGAGCTGAAAAAACCCGGTCGCGATCCACGCGCGACGTTCGAGCCGCCCAAATTTCGCGACGACGTGCGCACGATGGAAGACTTGAAGACCGAAATGGTGCTGGAGGGCGTGGTCACGAACGTGACCGCTTTCGGCGCCTTCGTGGACATTGGCGTGCACCAAGACGGCCTCGTGCACGTGTCGCAGCTCGCGGACCGCTTCGTGAAAGATCCGAACGAAGTCGTCAAAGTGGGCGATAAATTGAGCGTGCGCGTGCTGGAGGTGGATCTGGTGCGCAAGCGCATCGCGCTCAGCGCCAAGCGCGGCAGTGACGCCCAATCAGTCGGCGGCGCTGGCGTCCGCCCCGCAGGCGGCGGCGGAGCAGGCGGGCCTCGCCCAGACAATCGCGGCGGGCGACCACAGGGCGGACGCCCAGCGCCTCAAAGCAACAAGCCCCAACCCAACGCGCCCGGCTTCAAGAACAACCCCTTCGCCGATCACTTCCGCAAATAGTGGCGCAGTAGTCTCGTGCGCGAGCTCACACGCGCGCACGACTGATGCGCCGCGTGAGTGCCCAGGCAATGAGCCATGCCACACCCAAGCTCGCGTGACCCAGCAGCACGTGTCTGAAATTCCCGTTCGAGCAATGCAGCTCGAGCAGCAGGTTCGCGGACAGGCCGAGCGCTGCTGCGCTCAAGCAAACCGTGCGCAGCGAGAGCTCGTCATCCCGGTCGAACGCCCACAATAGCGCCGCCGTGGGCAGCGTGAGCAACGCGCCGTAGCTGAAGCAACCGAGCGCGCCTTCCGGACCGGCAGCGCGACTCGCGTCGGTCGCAGGAGCCAGTGCGAGCACGAAGGGCAGGGCGAGCGCGCCTAGCAGGAACCAGCCATAGTCAGCGAACGCAGCGCGGCGCACCGACAGAAACAGCTCCTTTTCGAACGCCAACAAGATGCCGAGCAAGTACAGGCCGAGCAGCACCATCAGGCGCGCATCGGGATACGCCGCAAAATCCGACCGCCGATTGAGCCAACCGCCCACAGCTACGGCGCACAGCGCGGTCAGTGCAACGAGCAAGAAGCGCAGCCGCGTGGGTCGCGACCGGAGCCAAGCGCGCAAGCCCGTTTCATCTGCCAGGCGAGTTTCGAGCTCGCCGAACAGCTCCTCGGACGGTGGAACGGCCAGTGTGGCTTGCGAAGCGAGCGAACGACCCAGCTCGGCGTCGTGCTCGAACAGCTCGCGGCAATGCGAGCAAGTCTCCAGATGCGCGTGCACTGCTGGGCTCGGCGGAACTGTACCGTTCACGAACGCGTCGCGAATCTCCGCGCAGTCCATCAGTGACTCCCCTCCGGGCTCGGCTTGGTAGCGGGGATGCCGTCGTGCTCGGGCGCTTCATCACCCAGGCGCGCGCGCAGGGCGACGTAGCCGCGGTGTGCGCGCACCTTCACCGCTGCGACCGTGGAACCGACGGCCTCCGCGACCTCCGGAAAGCTCAGCCCGCCGAACCAATGCAGCTCGATGACCTCGCGGTGGTCCGGCGGCAAGGCGCTGAGCGCACGCTCCGTCTCGCGTGCTGCGTCGGATTTCTCCTGACCGCGCGGCCCTTCATAGGGCTCGGCGATGCGGTCGTCCTCGAGCGAGGTCTCGTAGCGACGCTTGCTGCGCCGGAAATACTCACGCTTCAGGTTCAGAGCGATGGTAAAGATCCACGGTTTGAGCTTGCGACCCGGCTCGAAGTCCAGCCGGCTGCGATGCAGGTGCAAAAAAGTCTGTTGCACCAGGTCGTTGGCTTCTTCCGGACTGCGCAGATCGCGCGCCATGGCCCGCAGCAAGAGCGGGCTGTAGCGCTGAAAGAGCTCGCGAAATGCCGCCTTCTCCCCCGAAATGTAGGCGGCCATCAGCTCCTCGTCCGTGCGCACAGGCCGATGATACCTCGGATTTTTTGCTCGATACGGGGCGAAACAGGGGGCGGCTAACCATTTCCCTGACCTCGGCTATACTTTCGGCCGCAAGCCCGAGACCGCCGAGGACATGATCATGGATCTGAGCAAAGGAACGAGCATCGCCCTGGCCATGACTGCACTCTTCACGGCTAGCGCTTGCAGTGGCAACGCGGGCGGAGACGGCAGCACCTCGAGCACGACCGAAGCCATCAAGTGTGAAGGCGGCAATGCTTGCTCAGGCCAGTCCGAATGCGCGACTGCTGACGGCAAGAGCGAGTGCTCCGGCGAGAACGAGTGCAAGGGGACTGGCTACGTCTACACCGAGACACAGCAGCAGTGCACCGCGCTTCAGATCCGCAACAAGCCCTGAGCGCGTGCGCGAACGGCGACGGCGAGCCAATCCGCGTCGGGTTTGGGTTGCGCGCTCCTCACTACGACGAAATCTTGAAGCGCGGTATCGCGGCCGATTTTGCCGAGATCACCTCGGAGAATTTCCTGGGGCGCGGCGGTCGTGCTTACGGTGTTTTGGAGCGGGTGCGCAGCGAGAAGCCGGTCGCGTTGCACGGCGTGTCGCTGTCGATCGGCGGCGTCGACCCGTTGAACGAGAGCTACCTCA
>DATHOI010000242.1:0-7335 GCA_035485095.1 Polyangiaceae bacterium
CGCCGTTGTTGTCGTTGCCGAGGAACATGCGGCCGTCTGGAGCGAAGGTCACCGCCGCGGGGCGCCCATGGTCCTGGTGCTGGTCGTCCCAACCGGTAGCAAAGTCGGTCATGGCGCCGCTCGCGCCGCCATCGAGATCCGTACCTGGCAGCGGAAGCCCCGTCATTGGGTCCATTTGAATCATCACCACGCGCGCTCCGAGCCAGCCGCCGGCGGAGCCGTGCAGCGGAACGAACGCGCTCTTCGCGAACGGCGCGGCCCAATTGCCGGGCTCGAAATCGAAGCTGAACGGCGTATCCCCGATCACGAACGACGCATCTTCGGGCGCGACCCCAGCACAATCAGGCACGGGCATGATGTCCGGGTAAGGCGTGTTCTGCGTGGCACAACACGGGAAACCCCAGTCGTCACCCTGACGAATTGGGACGAGCTTCTCGCGACCATATTGCGCGGACGAGTAATCGCGCGAAAGCTCCGCGGCAAAACATAGGTTCGTGCCGTGCTGGCAGCGCACGGCGATGGCATTTCGGAGCCCTTGCGCGACTTGCTTGCCGCCCGGCGAGCCGTCGATCTCGAGCACACCACCGCGAAACGGATGGGGCTCGACGCACTCTTCACTCTGGTCGCCACCGTTGCCGACGTAGATCGTGCCGTCGTCGGCTTGGTCGAGGGCCTTCGGCCAATGCAAGGACGAAGTGTACACGGTGATGTCGACCACCACCTCACTCGCACCCGAAGGCGCACGGTCGCCCGTGTTGTATGGGATGCGCTTGATCGCCGTGCCGTCCTGATAATAGAAATACCCGGGAGTGAAGAGCAGGCCCTGGGTCGACGGCAGCCCACCGAGGAACTTCAGGGTCGAGTCGGCGTAGCCGTCGCGATCGTCATCCGGCAAAAACAAGATCGCTTGTTGGCCGTTCAGACCGCCGCCCGTCGTCCCCGTGGTCGGTGAAGCAACGACCAATTCGCCGCCCGGCGCGAAGCGCAATTGGCGTGTGTTTCCGACATTGCCGAAATAGTGCGCGCAGAATCCAGTCGGGAGGTGCAGGAACGTGAGCTTGCTCGTGTCTGCGCCCGCCACTGCGACCATGCCGCTTTCGGTGAACTGCACGGAACCCGGCAAGTCACAGTAGTTGACGATGCTCGAGATGTCCGCGTCAGCGGGCGGCAGGATGGTCACCACCGCCCCAGCGTCCGCCGGCTGGGAGCGCGAAGGCGAGTCGCAGGCGCTCGTCAAAATCGAGAGGAAAGCAAAGCAAAGGGCGTGTTTCGTCGAGGTGTACTGTGACAATTTCATCGCTTTTCCGGGCCGACGCAGCGAAACCTAGAATGTCCGCGGGGCTCGCGCCAGTACCGGGCCGGATCCGGCGAGATTCAGCAGGCACTCGGCGGCGTTTTGCCAGCGCCGGGCACGTTTCTAGGCAGCGCTCCGAACACGCCCACGCCCCCTGCTCATTTTTCGGATCGCTCGCGCGCAGACGCAGCGCCGAGCTCGGCGAGCCGCATCGCGCTTTCGACCACGGCCGAGAGCTGTGCGTTCAGCAGCCGGAGCTTGCGCGCGCCGAGCACACGCCGCACCCGCGCGAGCGCGCCTTCCCAAAGTGGATAGGCGAGCTCGATGATTCTTTCACCGCGGTGAGTGAGAACGACGTGCCGCGCGCGCGCATCACCCTGAGCGCGCGTGACGCGCAAGAAGCCTGCTCGCTCGAGCGGCCGCAGATTGCGAGTCAGCGTCGTGCGGTCCATCACCAGCGCGTTCGCCAACGCGCTGATCGTCGCGCCGGACTCCGTGGACGCGGCGATCGCGATCAACACGGAAAACTGGGACATCTGCACGCCCACGGGACGCAGCGCGTCGTCGTAGACGCGAGTCAGTGCGCGCGACGCTTGGCGCGCGCGAATGGTCGGACATTCGCGAGCTATCTTGCGAGCAGCGCGCGGCATCGAGCGGCCGGGCATATCAGGTGTATATGCACTGCATTCGGGCGCTGTCGAGACCGTATTTGTTAGTCCGCTGCGCGCAGGAAGAGAAGCACTTCATGCAGTAAACAATCATGTTTGACTGCGTTTTGTGCTGCCGAAGCAATTGCAGCATGTTAGGTTTTGATCATCGCATTGCGGTCGCGTCTGCTGACCTGATCGCAAAAGGCATCTCGCAGATTCCGAGAGCAGCGAACCGGAGTAGCAGCATTCGGCAAGTCTTGGTGTGCCGCCTCTCGATAGAGGCTTCGAGGCAGCGAGAGCGACCGGCAGCGTGCAACCAACGCGGAGCAGAATTTTTGACCACAGCCATTAAATCGACGCTCAGCTCTTCCGCCGCCGTGCTGGCGTTGGTTTGCGCGGGGTGCGGCGGGCCGGGCAACGTGGGGAACACGGTGCCGGGCTCGGATCCCGTGCCCGCCAATCCGGGCCAAATGCCGCCCGATCCGAGCACCGTGCCGATCATCGACAAGATCCCGTGGGTCAACGGCGCCTCCGCGGATGTGGACCCGACCACCGGCCAGCTCGTGACCTCGTCTCTGCCCTACTACCCGCCACTCAGCACCGCGATCATCGCGAACTTCGACGCCAACAAGATCGTTGCGACCAACGGTGATGACTCGAACATGAGCACCGCTGCCATCGACTGCAGCGTCACCGCTCCTTATATTCTCTCGCCGTGGGTCGCCACGTCCGAGCCGCAGCAGCTGGCGGACGAGCTGATGATGTCGGATCCGGGGACTTTTCCCGGCATTGCCGCGCGCTGGGCCGGCGCGGACGACCTCACACGCGGCTCTTGGCGCGTGCCTGGTTTCACGACCTGGTACCCAGGCTTGGTACCCAACTTGCCCGCCACCATTTGGGGCACTCCAGCGGAGCAGGTGCCAGCGGGCGCGGTCGTGCCGAACTGCGACGGTCAGGCGAACAATTGGGTGATCCACATGCGTGGCGCGGGCTTCCGTTACTACGGCGGCAACATCGCGCACATCCTCTCGGGCGACAACTACCCGAGCAGCAATCACTGTCCCCTAAACCCAGACGGAACGCCCTCCAATCTGTGTGCGCCGATACCGGCCGCTGACGCCACCACGAACAGCGCTGGCTTCCCGCTCGCGCCGACTGAGCACCAGACCGCCGTGCCGGGCTGGCAGCTGCCAGCGCTGCACACGTACTGGGACGCCTCGCAGTACGACGGCGTCGCGTTCTGGGCACGCCGCGGCCCGGACAGCATGGGCACGCTTCTCGTCACGATGGCCGAAAAGCACACCAGTGACGACATGAATCGGCAGAACGAGACGTACTGCCGGCGCATCTTCGCTTGTCACAGCACGTGTCAAAATTACCAGCAGTGCCAGCAGAGCACGATCGTCGGGGACGTGACGACCACGGATCCCGCGAACCCGACGCAAGTCTGGCGTTGCTTCGACAAGTTGCCGACCGGTGCGGTCGGTGGCGGCTCGACGGGCGCCTCGGACGACGAGCTCGACGCGGTTTACCCGCGCTGCGGCCCGAGCGCGTGCACGTTCCGCGCCACCTATCCCGACGCGGATTTCGAAGGCAAAGAGTGTAAGCCGTACACGTTCACCAGCGGCGAGAGCAACGAGTATTGTTACAACGCCGACGGTCACGACGCGCTCGGCAACGTCACGCCCGTGGATCCGCCACCGCCCAGCCGCTTCGAGCGCTGCGTCGACGGTTACACGAGCACCGTGCAGCTCACGACTGAGTGGACGTTCTACACGCTGCCGTTCACTGACATGCGCCAAGGCGGCTACGGCAAGGTGTCGCCTTACTTCGACTTGCAATCGCTGTACTCCATCACGCTCGGCTGGGGTGTCGGCAACGTCGATTTCTACTTCGACGACATCTCGTTCTACAGCGCGAAGAAATTCTGAACTCCTTTGCGAACCTTCGAATTTTGACCGCGTAAGGGCTCCCCGCTTCATGGCACGAGAAAGCAGGTCTGAATGAACCGCCGCCGGCATGTATCGGCGTACATCATTTGCGCAGGTGCTGCGCTGATGGCACGCCCGGCGCTCGCCGAAGAGCCCGCGCCGCCCGCGGCCGCGCCCGGAGCGCCCGTCACCGCCGTGAAGTTGCCACCGGATGAAAATTCGGCCGCTGGCTACATCCCGGGTTACCGCCGCGCAATAGGCCTGGGGCTCGCGCCCTCTGCGCCGGTCGGGCCCGCGTTGCCCGGCATGCTGACCGTGCCCTTCAGCGCACCAGATGACGAGTCGGACTGGCAGTTCAATTTCAAGGGCTACATGAGCGCGTCCTTCCGCGTGACGGAGAACACGCGCGAGGCGACCATCGGCGGGCTTCAGGATTCGACGACGCTGCACGCGCCGCCGCGCACCCCCGACGCCTACGGCATGTTCGGCGGAACGAACACGACGCCCGGTAGCTGGGTCGAGCTCAATTTCGAATACGGCAACAGCATCGTCACGTCGCACGTGAAGCTCACCACGTGGAAACCGTCGAGCGCGACCGGCTTCACCGAGAGCAACAGCCAAAACTTCGTCAATGAAGCGTACCTGACGTTCAAGATCCCGCCGCTCGGCGCGCTCAACTTGAATTGGACGGTGGGCGCCTTCCGCAACGCCTACGGCGGCCTCGGGCAATACGGCGTCGGTCAGTACAACGCGGCCATCATTGGTGAGCCCTTCGGCGTCGGTGAAACACTCACCGCGGCCTATGATCTGAACGACACGTACAGCTTGCAGTTCGAGCACGGCATCATGGGCCGCCTGGCGAAGACGCCAGTCGGCGCGCAACCCACCAACGAGTACAGCGGCTCGAGCTCTTCCTTGCCATCGAGCTGGGTGAATCACGCGCACGTCGGCTTGGCCATCAAAGGCTCGGTGCCCTTGGTCATCGGCCTGCACTATCTGAACAACTTCAGCGCTGACGAACGCGACCAAAAAGACGACCCGCAGACGTACTGGATCGATGAATCCCACCGCCCGGACGCGCACTTGACCGTGCTCGGCGCAAGCATCCGGATGATCGACAACCACTACGGTAACTTTGGCTTCGCTGCCTCGCATGCGCAGGCGAAGGACGCCGAGCTGCTCACGGGCATGGTCTTTTTCGGCGCCTTCACCGGCGACCAAATGACCCAACGCTACTTCGGCCCGAACCCGCAGAACTCGGCCGGCCAGAACATCAACGGCAGCGGTACTGGCTCGATGACAGTGGTCGGCGGCGAGTACAACTTGAGCTGGGGCAAGTTGATTCGCTACCCCGAAGAGTTCTGGGGTGAGGGCGCCGACTTGATCACGAGCGTGTTCGCGACGGGCGCCGCGGTGAGCAGCCTCGACCCCGCGTACGACAACATCAAGATGTACAAATTCGGCACGGAAGTGACGTACCGCATGCTGCCGTGGTTGGGGATTTCTGGTCGCTACGATCACGTGTCGCCGGACTCGCGCGACACGCACCAGAACTTCGAGGTCTTCAGTCCGAAGATCTTGCTCAAGACCGACTGGAACAGTCACGAGCTCGTGACGCTCAGCTACACGCGCTGGCTCTACGGCAGCGACACGCACGCTCAGTTTCCCAACGACTTTACGCGAACCGGCCAGGACAGGCTGGATGACCAGATGTTCGCGATTCACTTCGGGATGTGGTGGTGACCGTGGCCAAAGCAAAAAAGAACGCAAGCGCGAGCGTCGAGGCGGGCCAGGCCAGTTGGAGTTTTATCGTGAGTGATTTCATTCGGACCACGGAAAGTAAGGTTTTCATGAAACGCGGCCTGCAATTTTCGACATTGCTGCTCGCTCTTTACGCCGCTCGTCCTGCACTGGCCGACGACAGCAGCTCGCCGCAGATTCAACTCGGCCTCGCCCCAGGCTCGCCGCAGATCGGTACGCTCCCCGGCGGCGTGACACCGGCGTACGGGCAGCAGTCCGCGGACGACAAAGACTGGCGCTTCGACTTCCACGGCTTCCTCACGATGCCGATTCGCGCCGGCATCAATCAGCGCGCTGGTGCGGTCACCACCGAGCAGGAGAAAATCGTCCTCCACGCGCCGCCCGTCGTGCCCGACGACCGTGACTCCTTCGCGTACACCGGCGTCGTGCCGGAACCGTACGTGCAATTGAATTTTTCCTACGGCAACTCGATCGTGACGGGCAACGTGTTCATCCTGTCGCGAGCTGCCAGCAACGCGACGAGCTTCTTCGATCCGCCCGCGCAGCAGGGTATCTACGACGCATTCTTGACGTTCACCTTGCCGGATCTCGCCAAAAACAGCCACTTCGACGTCAATGTCGGCGCGTTCAGCAATCGCTACGGCGTGATGGGCGAGTACGACGAGGGCCGTTACGGCACGCCGATCATCGCGCGCACCAACGGCGTCGGTGAAAACATCGTCGGTAAATTCGCGCTCGGCAACGTCGTGCTCGACGTGGAACAAGGCTTCCAAGGTCAGCTCGACAAAGCGCCCAACGGCTTGGTGCCGGAAGGCTGGAATGATTTTGCCGACCCAGCCGTCGGCACGAGCTTCGTGCACCACGAGCACCTCGGGCTCGGCTACGCGGGCATCGGCACGCTCGGGCTGCACTATGTTTCGGCTTGGAGCCAAGACGATCGCGCGGCGGCCGGCGGTATCAACGGCGCGTCGGGTCTGGTCCCCTACGCGGACGGTTCGATCGACGTGATCGGCGCCGATCTCCGGCTCTCGAGCGGTCGCTTCGGCTACTTCTACGGCGGCATCAGCGACACCATCGCCAAGAACTCGCGCTCGGTCGGCAACTCGATCGAGATCAACAACGCCGAAGGCGGCCCGGGGTTGATGCTCAACTACCTCGGTCCAGACAGCAACGGCACGGGCAAGCTGCTCACGCTCGCGGCGCAGTACGACATCAGCTTGGCGCGCTTGATCGCCTACCCGCGGCTGTTCAAGGGCGACTACGCCGACATCGTGCTCAGCGTCTTCGGCATGCAAACCAGCGTCTCGAGCCCCAACCAGAAGGCGTACGACGTCGTGACGCGACGCCAGTACGACGGCACCACGATGCGCAAGTTCGGCGGGGAAGCCGCATACAGTTTGCTGTCTTGGCTAGCCGTGTCCACGCGCGTCGACCACGTGATCAACGACAATCACGACTCGTCGCAAACGTTCACGGTCGTCTCACCGCGCATCATCTTCCGCAGCAAGTGGCAGGCGCACGACCAAGTCGTGCTCCAGTATTCGCACTGGTTCGACGGCAGCGGGGTGCAGGTGCGGGACGGCTACCCGGCCCTGCCCGACCTGAGCCTGAAGCCCGACCGGGACATGCTTTCGCTCTCGGCCAGCATGTGGTGGTGAGTCGTACATCGCGACTCGGTGAGCTCTCGAAGCGGTCTCGC
>DATHOI010000243.1:0-9843 GCA_035485095.1 Polyangiaceae bacterium
GCTTTCGAAGCGGGCGCGTACGCGGTCCTCTTCTGCGGCGCGTTGTATCGCGTCGAGCGTGTCTGGAGACAAATCGACGCCCAGCTCCCGCGCTGCCGCGAGCACTGCAGCCGAGTCAGCTTTTTCAGGCGCGAGCTGCAGGCGGTTGATCACGATCGCGTCGGGGCGCATGCCTTGCTCTTTCAAACGAGCAGCGAAGTAGCGCACCTCGTCGATTGCGGCCGGCGCCGGCGAGGTCACGAGCACGTATGCCATGTCCGCAGACCGGAACGCCTTCGCCACGGCGGCCGCACGCTCTCGAAAGCCGCCGAAGAGCTCATTCAGCTCCGCGACGAATTCCGCCAAATGCTCCAGGAAGCCCTTTCCAGTCAGGCGCCCGATGCCGCGCAGCACCAGGGCCACGCCGCGCGCCACGAGGTTCAAGCTGAAGCGCCCCGACCTCTGGAATGTCTCGACCAACCAGCGCATGGCGGCACTGTCGATGGCCTCGATCAGACGCTCCGGCGCGTCCAAGAAATCGAGCGCGTTGCTGGTCGGCGGCGTGTCGAGCACGATCACGTCGAAGCGCGGGTCCTGCTGCACGAGCAACACTTTTTCCATCGCCATGTACGACTGAGTGCCGGCAAGGCTCGTCGACACGTAGCTGTAGATGCGATTGTTGAAAATGCGATCGCGCGTCTCGGGGCTCGAAGCGTGACGCGCGACGAGCTCGTCGAAGGTTCGCTTCGTGTCGAGCATGAGCACCGTCAGGGAGCCGGAGCTCGCGATGGCCACGCCCGCTTGCGCGAACAGCTCCCGGCTCACCACTTGCTCTTCGGTGCTCATCACGCCGAGCCCCAGGCTGTCGGCCAGGCGCTTGGCGGGGTCGATGGTGATGCACAGCACCCGCTTGCCTCGCTGCGCAAAGCCGAGCGCGATCGCGGCCGCGATGGTCGTCTTGCCTACACCCCCTGCCCCTGCGCAGACGATGGTACGGCGCTGATCCAACGTGGGGAGGAGCGAGGGCGACACTGTCCGCCATTTAGCACGCCACAGGGTCACGCCAGCGCGGGCCGGCGCCGACACAGCCGCCAAAAACTTGGCCCACTCCCGAGAGCACGTTCAAAACAACCTGGCATGCTGGAATCTCAATACGCTGGCGATGAGCGGCGCCAGTCTCGCAGCGAAAACACGCTCGTTGCCCTCACTCGCCTGTTGGAGGCAGCGCGACGTTCGGCGGAGCTCGAGGCCGTAGCGATCGCCGACGACGCCGGCCTATTGGTGGCCAGCGCCGGGGCGGCGGAGCTGTGCGACGAGCTGGCGGCCATAGCGCCCTTGAGCAGCCGAGCCGCCAACGACACCGTACCGACCCGCTTGGACGTCCTCAGTCGACGCACCGAGGTGCGACGTTTGGCGGTGGACGGCCTAGAAGTCTTCATTTCGGGGCGCGGAGGCGACCTCGGTTCCGGCCTCAGCCGCGTCGCTGACGGCTGCGCCAGAATTCTGGCTAGAAAACCCCATTCGGCTCGCTGACCGATCGAGATCGAGGGGTGCGGGGGCTGCCCCGACGGCTAAGCTGCACCAGTCATGAGCGGCTTCATCGATCTGCATTGTCACTACGTGCCCGGTATCGATGACGGTGCACGCTCGGCGGAGGACGGCATCGCCATGCTGCGCGGCCTGAGCTCACTCGGCTTTTCGCGTGTGCTGGCGACTCCGCACACTCGCCCGGGCATGTTCGATAACAATGCCCGCACGATCCGCGCGGCGTTCGAGCTGTTTACCCGCGGACTATCCGAGCGCGGGGCCCTGCCCGAGCTCGATCTGAGCAGCGAGCACTACTTCGATGACGTAGTGTTTCAACGGCTGCTCGCGGGCGAGGCCCTGCCCTATCCCGGCGGGCACGCGGTGCTGCTCGAATTCTACGAGATCGACTTCCCGCCTATGGTCCAGCATCGTTTGCTCGATCTGCGGGTGCGAGGGCTCTTGCCCGTGATCGCGCATCCCGAGCGCTATCAGTGCTTGTGGCGCTCACCCGACACGCTCGAAAAAATGGTGGATTCCGGTATTGCGGCGCTGCTCGACGTGGCCGCATTGGTCGGCAAATACGGGCGAAAAACCCAAACTTGCGCGGAGAATTTGCTCGAACGAGGACTTTATCATGCAGCCTGTAGCGACGCGCATCGGCCCGCGGACATCGACGAGGTCGCGCGGGGCATCGAGCGTCTGCGCGAGCTATACGGCGACGAGGAAGTCGTTTTTCTGCTCGGCGAAGGGCCACGCAGTCTGCTGGCCGGCACGCTCCCCGAGTAACGCACGAAATTTGTCCGCACTGCGCGACGGGTGCTAACCGAAGCTCGATGCGAAGCCCGAAGCGCGTCTCGCTGATCGCCAGCGGCATCTTGCTCGCAGGGCTACTGCTCTTCGCGCAGAGCGCGACCGCGCGTGTTGGGGGCGAGACCGAATACAGTAAAGCCCAGACCTACAGTGGCGCATTGCGCTATTTACGCGTCGACATGGGCTACGAGGTCGTCGAGCGCGATCCGGACGCGGCGTATCTGATCTTTCGCTACGAGCTTCCCGGCCAAACCAAAGCCACTGCGACTGGGACGATAGAGGTCGTAGAGACGGACGGGCACGTGAAGCTATTCGTGCAAATCCCGACCATGCCCGAGTACCATGAGCGCGTGCTGCGTGACGGCCTGGTTCGGAAGCTGCACGATGAATACGGCACTCCACCGCCTCGCAAGCCGCCTCCGCCCGAGAAAAAGCCCGAAGCCGACGCGGGCACCGATTGAACGATTGAAAGCCGCTCTGGGCCGGGGATAGATCAGGGGTCCGGAATGGATCCCACAGAGCGTAGCCTACCGGCGCAGATCGGCCGCTACAAAATCGAGCGTTTGCTCGGTCGCGGCGCGATGGGGCGAGTGCTCTTGGCGCATGATCCGGTCCTCGACCGCAGCGTGGCGATCAAGCTGTTGCGAGACGATCTGAACATTCCCCCCGAACAGCACGAGGCGCTGCTGCACCGGATGCGTCAGGAAGCGCGCGCCTCGGCCAGGGTCAGCCACCCGAACATCGTCTCCTTGCATGACATGGGCGAGGATCCCGAGCTTGGACTGTGCCTGGTGTTCGAGTACGCCGAAGGCCTCACCCTGAAAGAGCGGCTGCTGCGCGGCCCACTCGGGCCCGAAGCGGCCGCAAAATTGGCGCGCGAGGTCGGAGACGCCTTGGCCACTGCGCACGCCGCAGGCGTACTGCACCGTGACATCAAGCCGGAGAACATCATCCTTACGCCGACCGGAGCCAAAGTTGCGGACTTTGGCATCGCACGCGTACCGGACTCGACGCTCACGAAGGACGGCGGCCTGCTCGGCACCCCCGCGTACAGCGCGCCGGAGTGCATCGCCTCCGGTAAGTTCTCGCCGCTCAGCGATCAATTCTCACTCGCCGCGACGCTGTACGAAGCGGTCAGCGGTCAGCGAGCATTTCCAGGCGAGGACGCCATCGCCGTGGCCACGCGCATCACGACCGACGAGCCGCCGGGCATCGCGGAATTTGCGGGGCTCGATCCGCACGTCGATGAAGTGCTGGCACGCGGTCTGTCCAAGGATCCTCCCTTGCGCTACGAGGACTCGCGCGCTTTTGGGCTCGCCTTGGCCGAAGCGCTATTTCAAAATCCTCGCAGCAAATTGGCGACGCTCCCCGACCAGCGACACCGCTCGCAAGCACCATCAGCGCACGACAGCCGAACGGTGCGGCTCGTGATCGGCGGTGCGGCAGTCGGCGCGCTCTTGGGCATCGCGGGTTTTCAGCTGAGCCTGGGACTGCGCGAGCCGGAGCGCGCGGCCGAGGCGCGCACTGAAGCCGTCGACGCCGGCAGTAGCACCCCGAAGATCGAACCACCGGTACCGAGCGAGTCGCCCAAGCTCAAGGCGAAGCCCAATCCGACCCACCGCGACGTCAGTGCGGCGCGCGCGACGCGCGGCGACGCGGGCAGCGTCAGCTCGACCCACGCCGACGCCGGAAAAGCCCAGGAACTCGAGCCGTGACGCTGCGGCGCACGCGCAAAGCCCTGCTTGAACGACTCTCCTTGGGCGCTGGTCTAGCGTGTGCTGTTTTGATCGCAGCCCCACCGAGCACTCGAGCCAACGAGGCGTCCGGCGCCGCGCTCGTGCCCTGGCCGATCGAAGGGAGTCCGAGTCAGCTCGCGTTCAGCGGCGGCCTTGCGCTACTTCGGGCCAAAGGTTCGCGTATGATCCGCGTGCCGGCGTCCGATTTTTTCATGGGCTCCACCGAGAGCGAGGTAGTCGACTCGACGCTGCTCTGCGAACGCGAGCCGCTCGCCACGACCTGCGACGAGCAGACGTTCGCCAACGAGATCGCGCGGCATCACGTGAAGCTCTCCGGATTCTTCCTCGATCGCACCGAGGTGACGGTCGCCGACTACGACGCTTGCGTGCGGCTCGGACGTTGCAAGGCGCCTCCCTATGAGCAAGGTGCGCGTCGCTTCCGGCAAGCCAATTTTCCAGTCACGCTCGTGACCTGGGACGACGCTCGGAATTTCTGCGCATTTCGTGGCGCGCGCTTGCCCACGGAAGCCGAATTCGAACGCGCGGCACGCGGTCAAACAGGGCGCCGTTTTCCCTGGGGCGACTACGCAAACGGGCACCTCGCCAATCATGGGCGACTCGGGCTCGACACGAGCGACGCGGGCGACGGCTTCAGCGAGCTTGCCCCTGTCGGCTCTTTTCGAGCCGGTCGCACGCCGGACGGCTTCCTCGATCTAGCTGGCAACGCCGCCGAGTGGGTGGAAGATCGCTACGCCACCCAGTACGCGGCCGAAGAGGTCAGTGACCCCGCGGGGCCGGACGCGGCGAACGCCACGAGCGCACGCGTCGTTCGCGGCGGGAGCTACGACTCACCGCTCGCGTGGTTGCGCGGCGCAGCGCGCGGCGCATTCTTGCCCAGCGAGCGGCGCCCGTCGCTCGGCTTCCGGTGCGCACGGCCCCAACACGGAGCGCCGCAGTGAGCTTCGACAAGCCGCTCGATATCCCGAAGCCCAAGCTCCGCTTGCCGATTCACGAAGCGACGCGTTTCGTGTTGGTGCGCCCGCACTACCCCGAAAATGTCGGGGCCTCCGCCCGCGCGGTGAAGACCATGGGCTTCACGCAATTGGTGCTGGTGAAACCGGGACGCCTCGCGGTGCCCGAGCACGAAATGGCCTTTAAAATGGCCGTAAAGTCCTGGGACGTGCTCGAGGAAGCTCTCCGCTTCGAGGACCTCGCGAGCGCTCTGGTCGGGGTCGAGTTAGTGCTCGCTACCACGTCGCGGCGCGGCTTCTCGGGCGTGATCCAGCCACGCGAGGCTGCTCAGCGCGCGGTTCGACACGCGGCTCTGGGCGGCAAACTTGCGTTCTTGTTCGGCAACGAGAAGACCGGATTGTCGGAGGCCGATCACGCTTGGGCAACACTCCACGTCCGTATTCCGATGGCCGCCGATCAGCCCTCCGTGAACCTCGCGCAGGCCACGCAAATCATCGCCTATGAGCTGTTCGTCGCCGCGCTCGAAGAGCGCGCCCGCTTGGGCTCACCCGTCGACCAAGAGGGCGAGGCTCTAGAGTGAGGCGCGTGCTCGCGCTGTGCGCTTTGCTGTTCGCGTGCACGCCGACGCTGCCGGCGGGATACGTGCACGCGCGAGACGCGGCCGAGACCGACTACGGTAATGGCCAATTCGAAGCCGCGGCGAGCTCCTGGCTCGAAGCCGCTCAGGCCGCTGGCAGCGCGCGCGATCGCAGTGAGGCACGCTACCGCGCGGCGACCAGCTACGAACGCGCGGGTCAGCTCGAAAAAGCGCGTCAATTGTACGAGCTCTTGGCGAGTGGCAAGAGCGAGCGGGCCGCCCGCTCGAGCTTTGCGCTCGCCGATCTGCGCCTGCGCGCTGGAGACGAGGCTGGCGGCTACGCGGGACTGGAAGCTGCAATCAGGAAATATCCGAGCTCGGGCGTGGCGGGCCTGTCACTGCGGCGTTACTTCGCCGAGCTCGCCGCACACGGCGGCGACGAAGCCGTGCTGTCCTACATCGCACAGGCCGAGCCCGCGCTCGATCGAACGGAGCTCAGCGAGCAATTGCTGTACGAGCGCGCGCGTCGCCTCGATGCTCTCAACGAGTTGAGCGAGGCCAGCGATGCGTACCTCGTAGTCGCCGATCGCTTTCCGTACCCGCACGGCGCGTATTGGGACGACGCACTCTTTCGGGGCTCCGATTGCGAACGACGACTCGGAAACCCCCGACGCGCCGTAGCTCTCCTGCAGCGCATGCTCGCCGCGCGCGAAACGTCGCACCTGTCGGGCAGCTACGAGCGGCCGCGCTTCGCGGAAGCCGCATATCGCGTTGCAGAGCTATACCGAGACGAAATGCACGATCCGGAAGCGGCACGCCGGGCGTTCCACGACGTATTCGTCGAGTATCCGAGCAGCACCTTGCGAGACGACGCGCTCTGGCAAGAGGCGCTCTTGGCGCGGCACACGAGCGAAGCCGAGGCTTGCGCGCCGCTCGAGCTCCTCGTGCGCGAGCTACCGGATTCGCGCTACGCGCCCTGCGCGCAAGAAATCTGCCCGAAGCTGCATCGAGTCAGCACAGGCGCCTGCCACGATTACATCCTGCGCGACCTGAACGTCGAGACGAGAGCAGAGCCCACCGAGTGACGTGCTCCGAAGCGCGGGGCCGGGGAGGCGCCACGCGAGAGGTGAGCTAGAGCTCACCTCCGGCGCTCAGCGCGAGCTCATTCGGGCTCTTCTTCCTTCTCTTCTTCTTCGTCGTCGTCTTCGTCGTCTTCGTCTTCTTCATCGTCGTCGAAGTCGTCATCCGGCTCGTCCGGCTCGTCTTCGTCGTCGGTGGCTTCGCTCTTTGCTTCCGTCTTGAGATCGATACCGACTTCGCCGAGTTGGGTCTCGAGCAATTCGAGCAACTCGTCGACGTCGTCACCGCTCCATTCGTCGATCACGTCGGTCAAGAATTCGAAAAAATCGCCGTTGTCTAGACGGCGTTCGATTTCCTCGACCTGATCTTCTGTAAACGCCTCGAGGATGTCTTCCCTGAGTGACTCAGTGTCATCCTCCTCGATGGCCTCTTGCGCAGAAAGTCGAATCTGGCGGACAGCGCGTTTGTCGAGGTGAATTTCCATTCCGATAGCTTCCTGGGGACTCGACCCGGCTTTAGACGAAGGATTCGGGTACAGTCAAGCCCGTGACGACGACAAAGGTCGAACCCGGTTCGAACTCGAAACCGGAAGCGTGCGCCCAGACACGTGCGCGCCGCAGGAAAGCCGGGCGCTTTGCGTTTGCAAGCGCGACGCTGATCGCTTTCCTAGGGCATCCGAATCCTGCCTCGGCCCAAGAGTCGCAGCGACCACCGCCCAACAATGTGGAGTACTTTCAGTACGGCGTCGGGCTCACCGTCGAGCAGTTGGCCTCGGCGGGCAGCGCCTGCCCCGCTACGGGCACGACGCCCTGCATTCTCGGCAGCGGTGGCGGGCTCGCCATCCGTATGGGTTACCGGTCGCGTGGCCCTTGGTACGTGGGCGGGGCGTACGAGTTCACCCGCCAGGACTCGGCGAACCTGCTACGCCTCGCCATTCTTCAGCAGCTCCGTGGGGAGGCGCGCTACTACCTAGACGCTGGAAACCGCCTCACACCCTACGCGGCGCTGGGCTTCGGCGCGGTGTTCTACGGGAACGAGTGGTACGTCAGCACCGCGGGCCCGGCCCTCAGCGCCGGTCTCGGCCTGGAGTTTCAAGTGACGCAGTCGACGGTCATCGGCGGATCCTTGAGCTATCGCGCCTTTCTTTTGCATTCATGGCGGGACAGCAGCGAGACATACCTCGCCGACCGCTACCTGGGTTTTGGCCTGGCCCACATGATCGGCTTCGAGCTGACGCTCGAGTTGCGCGACCCGCTGGCCCGCTGGTAGCAAGCCATGCACTGGTCTAGAAGGCTCTTCGCTGGCACTCCGGGCCCAGTTTGAAGTAATGGATACGGGGACTAGAGATTGGGCAATTTTAGGTGAGGTGTAGCCGCTGCGGCAAAGAGAACCCGGAGTCGCTGAGATTCTGTCAGGACTGCGGGAATCGCTTGGTTTCAGGCGTCGGAGCGGGAGCCGTACCGACGCCGCCGCGTGGCCTTGCGCCCGCCGCTGCCCCCGCGCCGGCCGCTCAGGGCGCGCCCTTCTTCCCGCCGCCCCCGAACTTCGCGGCGCCGGCTCAGGCCCCGGCCGCGTCGCGCCCGAGCGAGGCGCCGCCGATGCGGCCGCCGGCACCGCAGTTCGATTTCTCGCCACCGCGAACACCGGAGCGCATGTGCACGCGTTGCGGGACGAGCAACCCGCTCAGCGGCCGCTTCTGTTCGAACTGCGGCACTTCGCTCGATCATCCACCCGAGCCCATCACTGCACCGCAAGCACCGAATGCGCGCGCGGCGCCGGCTCCAGCAGCCGCGCCAGCTGCGCCCGCGGCCACCCCGGCTACCGTCAGCTGCCCACGCTGTCGCGGACCCAACGCGCCGCACATGTCGTTCTGCCAGTTCTGCGGCGCGCGCCTGGTCGGAGGGCCGGAAGACGTGCGTCCGGCGGCCTATGGGCCAAATGCGGGCCCCGTCGGGCAAGCGGCTGTCCCCCCGCCGCAGGCCGCAGAGCCCGCGCTCGACGCGCGCCTCGTCGTGATCGGTCAAGACGGCAAGCCCGGCCGCGAGTACCCAATCCTCGACGATCAGACCGACATCGGCCGCGAAGAAGGCAACATCGTCCTGCCCAACGATCCCTACGTTGCGCCGCGCCATGCCCGCTTAACCCGGCGAAACGGCCGGTTTTTTGTTCGGGACCTGGAATCCGTCAACGGAGTATATGTGCGGCTCCGGGCCCAGGAGCGGCTCCAGCACGGGGACTTGGTGTTGATAGGGCTTGAAGTGTTAAGGTTCGAGGTAGTGAGCGACGCCGAAAAAGGGCTCAGCCCCGCCGTGGAGAGGGGCACGCAAATCTTCGGCTCTCCGTCCGCGTCCCGCAACATGCGGCTCTGTCAGCGGACGGTGGAAGGTGTGACGCGAGACGTCTACTATCCGACGCGCGATGAAGCCGTCGTCGGCCGCGAACAGGGCGACATAGTTTTTACCAATGATCCCTTCATGAGTCGGCGGCATGCAGCCATTACGCGGGACCCCACGAGCGGCACTTTCAGTCTGCGCGACCTGGGGTCTTCGAACGGGACTTACTTGGCTATCCGATCCGAGCGCGAGCTCACCCCAGGCGACCATGTCCGAATCGGGCAACATCTGTTTCGACTCGACGTCGGGCGGGCGGACGGGCGATGACTGACCAGGGACCGGGAGCGGCGTCGCGTCTGAAGGTGCGCGTGTTCGGGCGCACGGACGTGGGTCAGATCCGCGAGCACAACGAAGACAATTTTCTGGTCGCTGACCTGACCCGCAAGACGCGTAGCCTGATGGAGGGCGATCGCGAGCAGGTGGTAGGTGAGCGCGGCACGCTGCTTGGCGTGTGTGACGGCATGGGCGGAGCTGCGGCGGGTGAGGTCGCAAGCCAGCTGGCAGTCGACATCATCTACGAGAAGCTCGTGCAGGGCGATGCCCCGAGCGACCACGACGAGCTGGCACGCCGGCTCGTGCAGGCCGTCGAAGAAGCCGGCATGCGCATTTTCAACGAAGCGCGCGCAGACCGCACCCGCCGCGGCATGGGCACGACCTCGACCATCGCCGCCTTGATGGACTCGCGCCTGTTCGTGGCCCAGGTCGGCGACAGCCGCGCCTACGTTCTGCGCGGCGACAAGTTCACGCAGGTCAGTCGCGACCAGTCATT
>DATHOI010000244.1:0-4034 GCA_035485095.1 Polyangiaceae bacterium
ATAGGTACCAGCCGCGAGCCATCACCCAGATGCCGAGCGCGTCGCCGTGAACGCCGCGCACCAACGTGGCGGTGCTGATCTCTCGGGTGACATCCGGATATTCCGCGAGCCGCTCGATGCGATTGCCGACGATGCGGGACAATGTGAAGGCGTGATTTTCATTGAACGCCGAGGCGTACCAGGCGTCGCCAAGCTTGGTCACGCTGGTCAGCATGCCCATACCAAGGCGCGCGACATTCGGAATGCGGGTAATGCTCCGCCCCTCCTCGAACAACAACAGATCAACCAAGCCTCGCGAGCTCACGACCAACGCCCCCGAGCGCTGACCCGTTTCTAGCAGCGCGCGCCAATTCGTCGGGTTGCCCGTACCATCGAAGCCGAAGGCCTCCGCCGCAGCAGTCGCGTCCGCCCAAGGACTGCGCGTGACGGCACTTTGAAACACGCCTCGTGTCACTTGAAAGCGATCGAGCGCGCGGATCTGCGTGTGACCGGCGCGCCCCCAGTCCGCTCCGCGTTCACCCCAAGCATAGGCGCGCAGCGCTGCCGAATCGGAGTCAGTCCCCAAAACGTCGAACCCGACTTCCCCGGCCGCCAAGGCCGGCGCCGGGAGCTCGAGAAACGGCCCCCACGGCGCGACGGTATTGTCCTCGCCGCGGCTCGGTCCACGTGGGCGCGGTGCGACGGTCACAGCGGGCTCGCTCTCTTCTCCGGTTGGCTCGCAATGCAAGGACCAACGCCCGCCGCCCGGTTGCATCATCACCGTTGGCTCCGGCAAGCGGGCGACGGATAAACGGGGCGCGACGCTATTGGTCTTCCAACCAACGCGCACGAAACCCGCGAACGCGCAGCCGAGCTCCGAGCAGCCCTGGAGGCGCGCGTCGTCGCGCGGTTCTTTGCTGGCGTCGAATTCGGACGGTAAATCCACGTCGCTCCATTCGAAGCCGCCATCCGTGCTTTCGAAGGCGCGGCCCGTACGACCGACGACCAAGGCGTGCGTTCCCGAAAGCAACGCGCGATCGATGCTCATCTCGGGACGACTAACGGTAACCGTGCCGTCGAGCGCGACGCGCACACCCACGAAGGGCTCCGCGCCGGCTACCCAACCCGCAAGCGCGCCGGTCGTCACTTCCTGAAAGCCGTCGAGCCACAAGCCTTTCTCGAGCAGCGGCTCGCTCGGAGCATCAGCGCTCGGCGTGCTGCGCAGCTCGGCGTGAGGCAATTTCAGAGGCACGCGCTGCTCGTGCCCCTGGCTGTCGATCAAGGACAGAAACCCGGGCGCGCCCAGTCGAGGCGGCACGATCACAGCGACCCGACCATCGCCGAGGGCGACGACGCGCTCCGCTCCGAGGTCGCCGCGCACGCGGATCTCGCGGCAATTGCCGGAGCTGTCCGAAATGCAATACGCGCCGGGGGACTTTTCAACCGGCGCGCTGCACGCGCCGCGGATCACGAGCGCACCGTTGCCACTCGCCGCGACGTAACGCGCGCCCGCAAAGGAACGCACCCGCCGCATGCTGAGCGGAGGTTCGAACGCGAAGAGCGTCGTCTGATCCGCGAGGTCGCTGCACGCAAAGCCAAAACCATGACCGAAGCGCAGTGCCGTGCACTCGCCGCTACCCGGATAAGCGTGCTCGTCACTCGCGACGACCTTGCCGTCGTCGGCTCGAACGCGCAGCAGCGAGCCGGCATTGGCGACGACGAACGAGCCGTCAGCGTCACGAAAGCCGCGCAGCACCGCCAACTTGAGCGCCCGCTCGGCGAAACCATGTGGCGGGAGCGGCTGCGCCGAGGGCGCCACTGCCTGGCGTAAGCGCCGCGCGACCGGGTTCTCGTCGTCTCTCGTCGCAGTCGAAGCCAGGTCGCGACGGCTGATCGCGCCACTGCGATCCAGCCCGAGCACGCCATCCGGACCGGACAACAGTAACTCGTCATCGCGCGCTTCGACGCTCGTCGCCGTGCCCGCGATCGGTCGCCAGGACGCACCCGCGTCGAAAGTGGCTAGAATTCCGCGAAATGGCGCTTGCACCGCGCCAAACCAAGCATCAACAAAGGCCATTTTTCCGAAGCCAGGCGAGGACGGCAAGCTTCCGAGCCCGATCGCGGCGCCCGTGTCGGTATCGAGCGCCGCAAAACGATCGGGGCGCCTTCCAAGCACATACAGGCGATCGAAGCCGGCGATGACCTGCTCCGCTTCGAAGTCGAGCCGCGCGAAAGGCTCGAGCTCGGCCGTGAATGTCTTGGCGCGGAAGAACAGCGTCGCGCTCGACGACAACACGTAGAACAAGAAGCCACCGCCGAGCCGGCTCGGTAACTCGAGGCTCTGCACGGTGCGCGCGGCAGGCAAATACTCGCGCGACAGCTCGAGCGCGCCGCTCGGTCGCAGCAACACACGGAGCCCGTAAGCCACGAGCCGCTCACTGCCGTCGCGTTCCTCGCCGGAAGCGAGCGTTTCGGAACCGTCGAGCGCCGGGAACAAACGCGGCCCGAACGGATCTTGGGGCACGTCAGGCGAGCGAGTGACCTGCAACGAAGCCGCCGTGGGGCGCGCGTTGCTTGCCGCGACCCGAGGCCCCTGCGCGGTTTCGTCGTGGCGCACGCAGGCGCCCGAGAGCGCGACGACCGCCGTCAGCCAAAACCACGGTCCACCGGACGAAAACCCGGTGCTGCCGAAGATTCGCGGTAAATGCCGCGCCTTTTTGGCCATCCTTTTTAGCGTAGCGCCTCGGCGGGCGCCCGCGTAGTGGTAAGTCCAAATGAGCCAAACGCGGCGCCCCACCTCGCCCCTCGCCGAAGAAATCCTCGGCCTGTACTTCCCGGTTCTCGACCATGGCTTCGTCTCGCTCGTCGACTACATGGGCACCGACGAATGCATCGAACGCGCGGCCCGTGTGAGCTACGGCTACGGCACGCGTCAGACGAGCCAAACGCGCGGACTCCTCCGCTACTTGCGCCGGCATTCGCACACCACGCCGAGCGAGATGATCGAGTTCAAGTTCCATTGTTCGATGCCCATGTTCGTGGCACGCCAGTGGATTCGGCACCGCTCGGCCAACGTGAACGAATACAGCGGCCGCTATTCGCTGATGCCGATGCTGTTCTACACGCCCAGCGAAGAGCAGCTTCAGACCCAGAGCCGCAAGAACAACCAGGGGCGCAGCGGCACGTCCGTCGCTCCCGAGAAATACACGGAAGCCGTGCGCCGCTGGAACGAGATTCGCGAAAAGAGTCGCGAGGCGTACGAGTGGATGACGCTCGAAGACATGGCCCGCGAGCTATCGCGCATCGATCTACCGCTCAGCACCTACACTCAGTGGTACTGGAAGATCGATCTGCACAACCTGCTCCACTTCTTGAGGCTGCGCGTCGACAAGCACGCACAGTGGGAAATTCAGGAGTTTGGACGGGTCATGGCTGGCATGCTGAAACGCGTGGCGCCGCTCAGCTATGAAGCCTGGATCGACTACGACGTGTGCGGCGCGCGCGTCAGTCGCATGGAGCTCGACGCGTTGCGGCGGCTGGTCAGCGCGGAAGGTGAAGCGTTGCGCGCTCGGGACGGCGTGAGCTTGGACCCCGCAGCGTTGGCAGATGTCGGCCTGGCCAAGCGTGAGGCCGCCGAGTTGCTGGAGAAGCTCGTCCCGCAGACTGTGCCCGATTTCGAGCTCGACATGTCTCGCGCCAGCTCCGCTGAGACGTTCGCGGAGCGCTTCGCCCAAGCGGTGCCCAAGGTCGACAAAAAGCCCTTGGGCTAGCGTTGTTTTTCCGCGTCGCGCGCGACGGCTGGCACTCCGCGCCGTCGAGTCTTATAGAGGGAGCAGAACACCATGGCCATGCCTGCAGAAAGCGGCGCTCAGAACCTGGCTTCGTTGGATTTGGACGAAGAGATCCGGCGTTTGAAGCACGAGCGAAACGCCGTGATCCTCGCGCACTACTATCAAGACAGTGAAATTCAGGATCTGTCGGATGTGATCGGGGACTCGCTCCAGCTGGCCCAAGCCGCGCAAAAGACGACTGCAGACGTAATCCTATTCGCTGGC
>DATHOI010000245.1:0-4721 GCA_035485095.1 Polyangiaceae bacterium
GAAGTGATCAGCAAGCTCCTGGCAAAATGGGCCGGTGACCGTATCGCGCGTGCCCCACACGTGGAGCGAGGGAACGTCAATCGGATCCATGAACGCCGGCTTTAGGCGCGCTGCACGCGGTAGGCGGCCCGCTATCAACACCGCACCATGCACGTGCGGCAGCTCACCGCGCTGGCTCAACGCAGACACAGCGGCCGCGAGAATCGCGCCCTGGCTGAAGCCCAAGATCGATGCCGGTGCGTAGCGCTCCAGCGCGTCGCGCACGACGTCGAACGTCTCCTCCCAACCGCGATACTCGAGCCCGTCGTCCGTGGCGTCCCACCACGAGAGATACGGCGGCGGCAGACGGTCCATGTCGGGCCGCGCGGACATGCGCGTGACCGTGGCTTCGGAGCAGGCGTGGGGCGCGTTCAAACACACCAGCCGAACCTTCGGCGAGAGCGCTGCGCCGAGCGGACCGAGCGCGTCTTGGAGCACCTCACCGTTCATGGTGAAGCCGTGGAAAGCCAACAACGTGTGATGCATCTCTCTCTCCCGACGGCGAAGCTTACCAGCTAGAGGCGCTGGCATTGCAAGCACTCCCGGCAACGCTCTCTTAGCGCCGCGGCGTGCGACGCAATAAGAGGAATGCTAGCCTGCGCTCGTCGTGCTTCCTGCCTTCGCGAAGCGATCGTTCTTGGTGCTCAGCTTGTTCTTCGCGGGCGCTGCGCGCGCCAACGGCGCGTTCCCCGAGGTAAGTCAGCTCGTGGCCGATCCGGGCGACCCCGCGCACTTAGTGTTGCGGTCGAACTTCGGACTATTGACCACGCGAGACACCGGACAAAACTGGGATTTGGTGTGTGAGGGCGGCATTGGTTACCAGAATATCGAACCACCCGTAGCGGTGCTGAGCGACGGCTCGACGATCGCGGCGCTCGCTTCGGGCATTGCTCGAGGCGACCCGAGCGCTTGCAATTTCAGCGTCGCCGCTGGGGTAACCGAGTACGTTGCGGACGTCTCGCGGGTGCCGAGCGCACCAGACCACGCCGTCGCCATCGCCGTCGACATCGCGGCGAACATCTCACGAATCTGGCAATCCACGGATGACGGCGCGACGTGGACGCCACTCGGCGTTCCGATCGCCAACCTGAACGCCTTGACGCTCGACGTCGCAGCCAGCGATGCAAACGTGCTCTACGTCAGCGGCACTACGCAGACCGACACGCTCCAGGGCGTCCTCGCGCGCAGCGCGGACGCAGGACAAACTTGGACTGTCTACAACGTCCCTTTCGCGAGCAAAGTCAGCGCGCCGTACATTGCTGCCGTCTCGGCGAGCGACGCTCAAACGGTGTACGTGCGCATGAGCGGTACTCCCGGCTACTTGCTAAGCAGCCACGACGGCGGCGCCGACTTCGCTCTAGCGCTGCAGTTCCTCGGACCGGTCGAGGGCTTCGCGGTCTCGCCGGACGAGCAGTTCGTGCTCGCGAGTGGTAGCGTCGACGGGGTGTGGCGTGCTCCGACGAGCACGCTCGCCTTCGAACGCTTGTCCTGCGCGAAGCTGAGCTGCTTGAGCTGGACCGACAGCGGTCTCTTTGCCTGCGCGGACGAGTTCGAAGCGGGGTTTCTAGTCGGACAGTCCACGGACCAAGGCGTCTCGTTCCAGCCGCGCCTGCATTTGTCTTGCGTGCGCGGACCGCTCGATTGCGCGGCCACGAGCTCGGTCGGAGCGGTTTGCCCGCCAGCATGGCCTGCGATCTCCGAACAGTTGGGGGATGACTGCGCGTCGGCGGGCTCGTTCACACCAAGTACCACTTGCCGTGACGCGGGCAGCTCCGCGAGCGACGCCGCGCCGTCCGACGCCAGCAGGACGTTCGGTACGGTTACAGGTCAGCCACAGAACGCCGTGACTCCCGTCGTCAATCCGGCGCTCTCGCTGCACGGAGGTTGTGGCTGTAGGGTCGCAAGTCGCTCACCGCGACCGAACGCGTGGCTTGCGTTGGCTTCACTCGGCGTGTGCTGGTCGCGTCGCTCGGTCAGAAAATCGCGCCGCTCGTTCTCGCGTCGCGCGAGTCGGTGCTAATGTATCGTGCTCCGTGGTCAGCTTTTCGGCACCAAGGCGGGCTCGGCACAGGTTTCGATTGCGAGTCGGGCGCTGTGCTGGTTCTGCCGCGTTTCTCGCGCTATTGGCCACGGCCGAAGGCGTCGGTTGTGGCTCGGGCTCAGACTTGGTCATCGGTAGCAACGCCCCCGTGAGCAGCGAGGCTGGCGGAGGTGGAAGCAACGCTGAGCCGGGTGATGGCGCGCCCGAAGCCACGCCTGACGCCGGCGCTGACGCGGAGCTCGACGCCGGCGGCAAGCCCGACGCCGCAGCATGCGCGGGCGGGGACGTGGCGCCTCCGGGCAGCCTCGTCCATCGCTATTCGTTCGACGGCACGGGCGCCGTCGCCACTGATTCCGTGGGCGCCGCGGACGGGCAGATCGAGCCCGGCGGCTCTCTCGACGGAAACGGCACGCTCGTCCTCGACGGCTTGACGGGCTATGTGAATCTGCCGAATCACCTCATTTCCGTACTCACCGACGTGACCTTCGTCACTTGGACGACTTTCCTCGGCGGCTCGGGCTTCGAGCGTATCTTCGACTTCGGGGTCGGGGTCGGTGAGGACGACACGAGCGGCGCGGGTCAGAGCTACGTCGCCGTGTCTCCCTTCACTGGCGACTCCAAGCTGCTGATGCTCGCCCGACAAAACGCCCAGCAAGCGGAGGTTCAGCTCACCAGCGCCGCGGACATCAACGACGCGAAAGAACACCAGGTGGCGCTAGTGTTCGTCGGGGCTTCGCGCGCCGAGCTGTACCTGGACGGGCAACTGCTCGGTCGCACACCGATCACATTTCCGCTCTCCGACATCGTCGACGTAAACGACTGGATCGGCCGGTCACAGTGGAACAACGATCACAACTACAGCGGCACGGTCGATGAATTCCGCATTTACATGCAAGCACTAACGCCCTGCGCGATCCAGGCGCTCAATGACGCCGGGCCGAACGCGTTGTAACGCGCTCAGTCAGCGAGCGAGCAAGCCGCGCGAATGCGCGAAGCCAGCGGAGACTTAGCGGCTTGCGCCAAGAAGCGCTGCGCTGCGCTTTGGCCCTGGCTCAGGTTGCCACCCGTGCACAGCGCGATGGCGCGCACGCCCTCGCGCTCTTGGCTCAAGACGCCCGTCGGGTAGAGCGCAGCATGCTTGTTGAGCGCGGACAGCGCCGCCGCTGAGTCACCGCGGCGAAGCGCGGCGTCGGCCGTGCGCAATAGCTTCATCTCGCCTTCGAGATCCGCGGCGTGAGCGCGCCCGCTGCGCGCCGGGCTCGGCCTAGCGTCGTCCAACGGCAGATCCGCTGGATCGACGGCGGCGGCTTCGGAGTCCGCGCTGGTAGCGACTGGCGCTGCTAGCGGCTGAGCTACGGGAGCCGCGACCGGCAGCGTAGCCACGGCGACCACCGCTGCCGGCGCGTGATGCACCGGACGAAGTGCGACATACGCACCCGACGCGACCGCACCAGCCAAGACCATGCCGATACCGACTTTGGCGAGCATGCCGCCAAAGAGGCTGGTACCACCGAGCGCGTTGGCAATCATCGGCGCGGCGCTAGCAGCAGCGGATGACGACTTCGCGGCCGTGATCGCCGCAGTGCCGACTGCCGCCACTCCGCCAATGCGCATCATTACTCCAGCGCGCACGCGATCCCGATCCGCGTCGGTCGGATCGTCGAAAGAGCGCGCGGCGTCGAGCAGTGCGCGGGTGTTGGGGCTTAAGTCATCCATTGCGATTTACCTCTTCGGCCTGGAGCCGCTCGAGCGCCAGCTCGAACTGCTTCCGCGCGGCTCGCAACCGCGAGTAGACGGTATTCACGTTCGCGCCGACCGCATCGGCGATAGCGGGAACGGTCATCCCTTCGAGCTCTGCGAGCACGAATACTGAGGCCTTCTCCTCGTCCAATTCTTCTAAGAGTTTGTGCAAAATCCGGCCGGCCTGAGCGCGGCTCGCCTGTTCCTGCGGATCCATGCGCGTATCAGCCAAGATCTCGGGGTCGACCACTGCGCTCGTGATGGGCTGGGCCGCGCCTTTTCGGCGTCGACTACGGCGGTAGTTTTGTACGACTCTCATCACGATACTAAAAACCCATGTCTTGACGGCACAGCGTCCTTCGAACTCTCCGAGACGGCGATGAACGGTGACGAATACTTCCTGCGTCACGTCGTCCACTGCGCTGTCGTTCACACCCAAGCGGCGAACCGTGCGCCAGACGAAGGCAAATGTTTCTTGGTAAACCTGATCAAAAGTCGGACGTACCACCGCCAAGCCGGCAGGATCCGGTAGGGCGAGATGAGCAACCTCATCTCCCGAGCGAATGGCGAATGGCATTCGGAGGGTCAATCAGCAGCCTTTGCGGAGAGCCGCCGCGCCCAAACCAATTGGCCGAGGCGCTTCAATGGGTACGTGTCCGCGCCTTTGAGATTCTATCAACGGATTCCTACGAGGCTGGGTTTTTCCAACTGCAGGGAGAACTCTCACTTTGGCTCTCATTTGCGGCAAAGCGTCGCTGCAGAGCCGGCAATGGGCGCAATGTCCCCATAAAAACCGGCACTTATACTGGAGTAGAATTCGGGATCGCAGCCTCGCCCGAATGACAAGTATGACTGGAAGGATGAGCGAAAGGCACGCCCGGTCGCCTTTGCGCGCAGTCGT
>DATHOI010000246.1:0-12037 GCA_035485095.1 Polyangiaceae bacterium
ACACGAAGCCGGAAGCGAATATCAGCTCGACATGGCAAAGCCCCGCGACCTGGCTGCCTACCTCGAGCTTGCCGAGCCCGCCTTCGCCGTTGCCGTAGTAGTTGGCCGGATCGCTGAGCAAGTTGTTGCCAGAACAAGGACCCGAGACATTGACTGCGGTCAGATCAGTCGGGGCGCAGGCAAGATCGAAGATTGCCGGAGTCGCGACGCGATCGAAGTTGTCGCAGGACTGCCGAATACAACCAGTCCCACCTGCAGACGCGGCGCCGATGCCGAACAAGCCGAAGGCCGTCGCAACTCGTTGCATCTTCCGCTTCGCCTGGGTCATGGTTTTCCGCGGTCGCCCGCGGTTCCGCGCCAGGATAGCGCGCCGCCGAGCAGGGCGGCAGACCGCCGAAGACACGCGTTTGCAGACCCAGACGGGTAAGTGCGGCTCGCTCGACGATCGACGCGTCAAGCGTCTTTGAGGCCACAAATGCCTAGCGGGCGATGAGCCGCACGATGAACAGCACGCCGCCTCCGATGGCGATGGCGAGGCTCACGAATTTCACGCCGCGCTCGCCGAACCAGGGAGCGCGGCGCGCGCTGAGCACGAGAGGCAGAGCCAGCGAGAGCACGGCGAGCTGACCGAGCTCGACGCCCAGGTTGAATGAGACGAGGGCTATCGGCAGCTGTGCGCGCGGCAACGCAATCTCGCGCAGGGCGCCTGCGAAGCCGAACCCGTGAATGAGCCCGAACGGAAAAGTGATCCGCCAGCGCTTGCTGGCGTCCTTGACGAACAGGTTCTCGATGCCGACGTACGCAATGGACAGTGCAATCGCGGGCTCGACGAACAGCGGGCTCGGAGCGAAGATCGAGAGCGCCGCGAGCGCCAGCGTGATCGAGTGCGCCAGCGTGAAGGCGCTCACCACGCCGAAGAGCGAGCGAAAGCTGCCGCCCACCAGGATGAGGCCCAGCAAGAAGACCAAGTGATCGGCGCCGGTCAGGATGTGCTCGACGCCGAGCTTCAGCATCGACCAACCGAGGCTACCGACCGTGCCCGCCCCGCTCGAGCTGGCGTTCGCCTCGTCCAAATCCCAGGTGGCGTGGGCTCGATCGAGCACTTTGACCTGCGCCTTGCCCGCGCGGAAGACGCGCGCCAGGTGGCGGTGCCCCGCTGCCAGCGCATCGAGCATCGGCATAGCCAGCGCAAGATGAGCAGGGACCTCGGGGCAGGTGTAGTGGACTTGGAAGACCACGCCGCCCTCGCCCTCGAGCACCCACGCCCGGTCGAGCGAGCCCGGGCAAACCTTACCGTCGGCTTGTACGGTCAGGCCGCTCGCCAACGCACGCGCAACGGTGTCTTGGCCTGCGGCGAGCTCATCGGAGTCAATCGCGTCATCGTGGTTCGTGTCGATCGCGGACAGCCAGCGGGCTAGCTCCCGACCGGCCATGCCGATGTCGCCGTAGAGGACCTTGCCGTCGACGCGGTACTCGCCGCTCGAGACCCCGACCGCGTGGGCGAAGGCGAGGCGTTCCGGCGCGAGCGCCACGAGAACGAGCGCCGCCAAAAGGATGGCCGCGCCGCGCAGCGCTCGGCTCAGAGCCCTCGTCATCGGGTCAACACTTCACTGAGACGGCGACGGCGCGACCGGCACATTGCCCGCTACCTTCGGCAAATAAGCGGCGTCCGTCAACGTCGTCAAGAAGGCGACGATCGCATCGATGTCCTGGTCAGACAGTGGCGGAGTGGCGCCCTCGCGCTGGTTGTAGATGGGCGCGTAGATGTTGACGTTGTCGCGGTATTTCGGCGGTACATCGTCGAACTTCTGCCCGGGCGGGTAGATGCGGTCGGGGGCGACCGCGCGCAAGGCATAGAACGCCACGACGTCGCGCAGTTTCTTGTACACGCCGTTGTGTCCGAAGCTCTCACGAACCGCGACGTTTCGCAGCGACGGAGTCCGGAAGTTCGAGCACCACTTCTCGTCCTTCGACGGCAGCGTGGTGTCGGTGCGCTCACACAGGCCCAGATCGAAGGTCGCGGCGTTCTGATTAGCGGGCAGGTCGCGGTTGCGAGGGAGCGCGACCGCGTCGTACCCGTAGTCAGTGAACATCGACTCCGCCGGGTTCGTGGAGGTCTCCGCTAGGCGGTGGCAACCCGAGCAGGCGCCGTGGCGTCGGTCCTTGAAGAGCTCCAGGCCTCGCCGCTCTTGTTCCGTCAGCGTCGCCTGGCCGTGCACGTAGGCGTCGTATTTCGAGCTCTCTGGCGTCATCTCGTCGCTCTTCAAATAAGCCTCGAGAGCTACGCCGACTCCGTGCAACACCGCCTCCGGAGCCGAAGCAGGGCCGAGCGCGGCTCGGAATTCTTTGGCGTACGCTGCTTGCGTAATTTTGCTCGCGAGGTGCTGCGGGGTTCCCGCGTTCATCTCGTCGGGGTTGAAGAGAGGCTGCTGCACGAGCTCCGCTAGGCTGTCTGCGCGCCCGTCCCAGAAGAACCCGCCACGCGGCTCTGGCTGCGGGGCCTCGTCGTCCTCGAAGTAGTGGAACTTGGGAACGTACCGCATGTAGAGGACGGACGGGGTCGAGCGCCGGGCGAAGTGTGCGGGGCGGCTCCCGAGCGGGACGCCGAGGCTCGAGCCGTGGCCACCCGAAAAGGCGCGCGCCGGATCATGGCAGCTCGAACAGCTCGTCCCTGGCGGCTCCGACAGTCGCTCGTCGAAGAAAATCTTCTTGCCGAGTGCCACGAGTACCGGATTGTCCGGAGGCGCTTCGCGCGCTGGCGCCGGCAGCACATTGGTGCGGCGCGCAGGGATCACCTGTGATCGTGGCAGCTTCGGGATCTTGGCCGAAGCGAACGCCTCTGCGATCGACGGTTTGGCCACGGGTGTGGGCGCGCGCTTGCTGCACGCGCCCACGGCCACTAGCACCGCGGCACCCGTCGCCAGGTGCCGCCAGGAAACGCTCCGTCCACGCACTCGGTTACTGAATGTTGTCGTAGGTGCCGACCGCGCTGCCGCCGCCGTCCGTGCAGCTGATCCGGGTGCCCGGAGTCGTGTCACAGGTCCCACTGCAAGCGGCCGCTGCAGCCATGGTACAGACCGCGATGACCGACCCGTCCGTGCGGTAGGAGGTGAACTTCCAGTTCTTGTCGCCGACGGCGCCCACGCGGTCCATCACCATGAAGCCAAACTCCTGCGAGTAGGCAAACGCGTTGACTACCGTGTTCGGCGCCGGCAAATCGGTGTTCGGGTTGAACGTCGCGGGCAGCGCCGAGTCCAAGTTGTCGCCACCGTTGCCGGCCACGAAGGTCGCCGGGTGGTGGCTGGCGAAGTCGAAGGCCTGGAAGTCGTGCACGTGACCGTGGATGGCGATCGCGGTGTTCGGTGGGTAGTAGTTCCCCGGGAAGGCCGCGTTCATGACGGACTGAAGACCGGGGCTGCCCACCGTCGGCGGGTTCGCCGCCGTGTAGCCAAGGACCGGGTGGTGAACCGCGAAGATGTTCAGGAAGTTGCTGTTCGACAAGCTGGCCGCAGAAGCCAGCTCGGCCGTGTACGGCTGAAAGTTGGGCGGATTGTAAGCAGTCTTCTGAACATTCGACGAGTCGAAGGCAATGAACCGAGTGTCACCGAAGGAGACGGCCCACGGGTCATTGAAGTTGCCGGTGTTGTCGTTGGCCGGATTGTCACAGGTCTTCACGTCGCTGCTGTCGAAGGGGTTCGGATCGAGATACCGATACCAACCCTGGCCGGCGCGGTTGCAG
Organism: Polyangiaceae bacterium; assembly: GCA_035485095.1. Taxonomy (GTDB): domain Bacteria; phylum Myxococcota_A; class Polyangia; order Polyangiales; family Polyangiaceae; genus PMG-095. The sequence goes on from DATHOI010000246.1 coordinate 3,740, forward strand.
ACCTCGTGGTTGCCGCGGACCATGACCCACGGAGCAGCAGCGAGCAGAGGCGCCGCTGGTGTGAAGAAGTCCGCGGCCCAGGCGTCGGACCCGTAGCCCCACGGCTGTCCAGCGCACGCGGTGTTGCCCGGGGGACAAGGGTTGTCGCGATACTCGTAGTCGCCCACGTGCAGCACGAGATCGGGCTTCATCGCGGCCGTGGCCGTGGCGATGACCGAGAAGGGCCACTGCGTTGGATCGCTGCAAGCCTGGAAAACGTTGCCAATCGAGATGCGGCACCCAGTGTCGCCGATGATCACCACGCGGTTGACCACCGGCTTCGGCAGCGGCAACTTGATGCCGGCCACGGTGGCCGTGGCCGCCCCAGCGGGCAGGTTGAACTCGCAGGTCGTCGACGCGAAGATCGACGGCTTCGAGTTGCCCGAGGTTTGCGCAGCGGCCAGCGTCGTATCGGTGCTGGTCGGACGGAGCGGCAGGGTGACCGCCGGGGCGCGTACGGTCATCGGGCTCGTGGCGCCGTCGACCGTGATGGCGGGGCACACCGCGTACGGCGTGATGAGCCGTGCGATGGCCTGGTTGTTCGCCCCGAGCTCGACCCAGGCCGCGTCAGCGAGCGCCGAATCGGACGGACAGGTCTCCTGCAGGTTGAAGCTGGCATTGCACGCTGGATCGCCGTCGGAGACAGTGAGGGTCAGCGACGCGAGGCCGGGGGCCGTGCAGGTCAGCGTCGGGTTCTGCGCCGTCGCGCTGCTCAACGTGCCGGAGCTGGTCGTCCAAACATACGAGAGGGGCTGCGGGCCGCTGTCGGGGTCAGTTGCTCCGCTCGAAATCGCAATGACGTTCCCCGTGGGCGGATTCGAGCTGACGGAGTCGATAGTCGGGCAGACATTGATGGTGCCGTTCACCGAGACTGACCCGGTGGTCGGCCCCTCGTGACAGGTGAGGTGGACCGTGACCGTAGTGGTGCCCCCGGCGATGACGTTGAAGCTGGCCGATCCACCGCAGCTCGTCGTGCCGTCGCTGGATGTCGCCGTGATCGTGATTGAGTAGCCAGTGCCGGCTGGCAGGCCGCCGATCACCGCGGAGAGGGCGCCGCTGTTCGCGACGTTGATGCTCGCCAGCTTGGTGAAGTCACCCGGGCCCGTGATGACATAGTTCGCGCTCGACACCGAAGTGCCGTTGGCGAGCTGCAGCCCGAACTGGAGCGAGCCCGTGCTTTCGACGCTCGATCCACCGCCTGGCGTGGCCGGTCCGCTGCAGGCGCTAACCAGTCCGACGGAAGCAAGCGATGCGAAAATTCCCCAGCGAACGAATGAACGCTTCACGTGCTAACCTCTGAGTGTTGGTATGCGGGGCGGAAATAGTTCCGCGAAACCGTCCGCACTTTTGCCCTTCTGCGCGCACGCTGTCGAGCAACGGTTCAGCTACAACCTCGCGACCAACTCAACACGAGAATTTCTCACAGACCTCTCAGGCCTGACGTGGAGAGTCGACAACGCGATCGTGCGTGCCTTCTTCACTCAATTCGAACGTGGGCGGGCGCGCCGTCGCGATGCGGCGAGGACGAGGCCGAGCAGCGCTCCCCAAATTAGGAATGAGCGCGCGTTCGCAGTCGAAATTCGGCAACCGCAGCCTCCGCTCTGCGAGGAGCTCGGAAGCGATGAGGCTCCGCCGTTTGTCGCTGATACGCCGCCATTTCCGGCTGAGCCGATCGCGGTTCCGGCGGCGCCGCTGGTGGGCTCACTCGGCGCGCCTCCGCCCGATGCGCCGCCATTTGCCAGGCCTCCATTCGACGGCGCCCCTGCGGCGGCCGACGACGCGCCACCCGCGCCGGTCGTCGTGCCCGCCTTGCCGGTGATGCGAATGTCATCCACGTAGGCTGCGTAGTCGCCCGCGCCGGAGCTTCGCTCGAAGTCTAGGTCGATCCGGTCCAGCATTTTGCCGCTCAAGCTCGAAAGGTCCGCGCTGACTAAGCTCCAGGTGCCGAGCGGGATCGCTCCGCCATGCCCTTGGCTGGCGCTGATCGATGCACCATTTTGATCGGTGAGATTTGCAGTGCGCAAGAACGAGCCGTCGGTGAAGTGCAGATCCACTGCGACGTAGCGGCCATTGTCGTTCTTCGGACGGACGAAATAACTGAGACTCGACTCCGACGAGAGTGGCACTGGCGCACTCGATAGATCGAACACGCGCGATTCGCTCAGCGCTGCCCCGCCCGCCTGGATCGTGCCCGTCACGAGCAAGGATTGCTCGAAATGAGCGAAGTCTTTGCTCAACCCGCACTGGGCATTCGTGACCAAGGTGGGGTTCGACGCGACATTCGCGTCAGCCGAGTCAACCCATGTCGGCTGCGGCTCAGTGGTCTCGAAGCCACTAAAAAAGGCGGTGTCAGTGGCGAGTTGCCAGAAATTCAGACTGAAGCCCCCGGCATCGAAGACGACTCGCACCTTGTGATAAACATTTTTCGAGTAGGGCAACGTGCCGGCGTCGAGCGTTTGCCAGGTCTGTCCGCCCCCGGTCGCTGGCACGGCGACTGCGGGCAACGGTTGGTCGTCGACCACGAAGTGCAGTTTGCCACCGGCATTCGTGCTCGCGACGCGGGCCGTCAGGTGCACTCCGCTGCCTTGAATGGGCACCCGCTCCCACTCGAGCCACTCTGCCGATTGCAGGTTCGTGACATCGTAGCCGGCGTTCGTGTCCGTAGTGGCCTCGACGACAATGTCCCCATTTCGATAAAAGTTCGGCTGAGCCTTGTTTGCGATGCCCCCGCCAAATGCATCTGCGCCTTCGGCTTCGACCAAGAGATCGGCTTGAAAAGGCGCGCTCGAGTAGTCGCGAACTACGTCGAGGCGCTGATTTGGATAGTCGTACCCGCTTTGCTGATAGCTGAGCGCGCCGCCGCTGGCGTCCACGTTGGCAACTCGAAACAGCGCGCAACTCTCCTCCCAGTCGGTCAGCCCTTCGAGCAACGTCAGCTCGCTGCCGCCTTGTGCAGACGCCAGCAAGCCCGTTGCCAGTGTGTTACCGTGATCTGGAGACACCTGTGTGTCGAAAGAAGAGACCGCCACCCCAATCGTGTTCTGGTTGAACGTCGTGACCGAATACGACGGCGGGGTCTGTGACGGAATGAACCAGGATTCGAGCGCGTCGACGGCGGTCACAGACGTCGGATCTTGGGATACGAAATCGCTCGAGGCGATGATGAACGGGTTGAACCCGAACTCTGCCATCGCTTGCTGCCGCACGTATTGCATGGCTTTCGAAGCGTTGCCTTTTGCGTTTGCCACGAATGTCGGCGACATGCTCCAGATGATGATCACGGGCCGCCCATCGATCTTGAAGCGGTTCTCGTCTGGAACGGATTGGTAGAAGATCTTGTAGTTGTTGTCCCAGATGTACACCCAGTTGGCCGGGTCGCTGATGTCGAAGGGCTGTGCGTAACCGTAGCCGCGGCCGTTCGCCAAGTTCCACTGAGCCGTCCATGACGCGGCGTTGTCGTCGAAGATCGCGACCTTGAGACGGTTCTGGACGCCTCGCTTTTTGATCGCGGCGACGAGCTCGGTCATCATGTGCGGATCACCGGCGGTGTCGTTCGGGATGTATCCGCGTTGATCGGGCGCGATGTAGTCGATGCCGGCCGCGGTCGCCTCTTCGACCCAGTCGTCCCACGTGGGCACGGTTTGCCCATTCGTCGGGTTGAACAGCGGGATGTTCGGCGCCTTGAATGGCCCGTTGAGGTCGTCGTTAGCGAATCCGGCGGTTACGCCGACGTAGGGAGCCCCGTAAGCAGGCACGGCCAAGGAGCTCAAGGCCATGCACAGCAGTACTTTTCGAAATTCGCTCATCGATCATTAGGGGAAGCGACCCTTGAAACGGATCACATTACGGAAGCGCAGCGTGACAAAACGCAGTCAGAATCGACAAGACAGTCACGCTGACTCGCGCGAGCGTCTTTCACTATGCCTGCGAAAGACAGCCAAGAGTCCCTGGTCGGTGGTTGGACCAGCATCGCGCCCGAAGTTCGACCGAGCCACGGCCCGGATGGCGCTATCCGGCCGTTCTACCTGTCCCGCGAGTTCGCTTACGAAGCGGGCGATGCCTTCGAGCTCACGATTTTGAATCACGCGGACCCGTTCGGAAAAGTATCGCTCGCAAGGATCTTCATTCGTGGCCACGCGCGTTGGCGCGGCGAGCACCCGATCGCGCCGGGTGCGCAGAAGGTCGACTTCGTCGCCGACGTGGCCTACGAGGTCACCCCACTCCTCGATGGCTTCGCGAACGTGCTGAATCAATTGGCCACACAGGGCTACCAGAAGTGGGAAGTGGGGCAGACCCAAAGCATCTTCGGCAAGGCGTTCGCTCCATTCCGACTCGAGGTCGGGAAGAACTTCATGGAATTCGACTTGATCCACCTAGATCGAGATCTGATGTTTTGGGGAGCGCGTCACGTCGATGGGCGCGGCTTCGACAGCGAAGAGAATCGCCCCACCAATCTGCAAATTCCGTTGCGCCGAAACGCTTGAAGCAAGCGTGATACCTTGGCGGCGATGGCGAACACGCCGCTCGAGCCCTGGACGAACGCCATGCGTCTCGACGAGTCGTCTCGGCTGCGAAGCCATCGCTACGCGGACCGGTTCTCGGTCGTTCGAGTGGAGACGACGGGACCGCTGCTCGATGCCATCCACAAGTCGTCGAGCGTCCCCGCCCTGCTCCTCTCGCTGTTCGTGAAGCCCGTAGCAGCTGCGGACTATCGTTTGTGGTTCGCCGACAAGCTCATTCCGACAGGGCGGATCCTCGCGTCCCACGCGAACGTCGTCGATCTCGCAGGCGGCCCGGCGATGTGGGGAGCGCGGGGTATCGATCACGTCCATTTCCACGTCCGACACGGCGTGATTGACGATACCGCTGCGACCCTCGGCTTCGAGCGGGTCGGCAACTTTCGCCCGTCGATTGCCGGAGAGGACATCGTACTCGCCCAACTGACGAGGAGCGTCTTGCCATTTCTGGCTCCGGGTTCGGCGCCATCGCCCCTCGCCCTCGACCAGCTCGAGCTCGTTGTCGCGGCTCACGTCATCCAACGCTACGGCTCAGCGAGGCGGAGGCGCCAGCGTGCGGGCTGCCGGCTGGCGCCCTGGCAAAGCCAGCGCGCCACGGAGCTCTTGCGCGAGAACCTCGGCGGGAGGATCGGACTTTCCGACGTTGCCAACGCCTGCGATCTCTCGGTCAGTCATTTCGCGCGTTCGTTCAAAGCAACGTTCGGCGTCTCGTGCCACCGCTGGCTCACGGAACGGCGGATAGAATGCGCGCAAACCCAGCTCATGAAGACGAGCACGCCGCTGGTCGAAATCGCAATCCAAGCTGGGTTTGCGGACCAGCCTGCGTTCACGCGCACCTTTCGCCATGTCGTTGGCGTCACCCCTGGCAGGTGGCGTCGTGAGCACAGAAGGCGCTGACGCTCGTCCCCCGAAGGCTCAGGGATCCGCGGCGGTGAGCAGCGATGCGACCTCCGCCGGCTGGAGCGCGTGCCCGTAGACCCGTACCGAATCGATATCGCCGGTGAAGAACGTCGACGCGCCCGCGTTGCCGCCCATGACGAAGCTCGCACTTCCGCCCGTCATCAACGGCGTGATCGTCGTCGTGGTGGAGGACTTGTTGACGTAGAGCGTGAGCGCGGTCGGGATCATGGGTGAATAGACGATGGCGACGAATGTCCACGCGCCCATGGGTAGAGGCAGCGAGCTCGAGTAGTCGTCGCAGCCACCCCAGAAGGCGGCGTTGTTGCCCTCGTCGCCCAACCCGAACTGCAGCCCCGTGCAGTTGCCTTCACCCCAGAAGATGACACCGAGCAAGTCGTTGCTCTGGCTCGGCCTCAGCCAGGCCACGAGCGTCCGCGGTTCGTCGTTCAAAGGCAAAAAGCCGACCGGCATGCTGGCCTGAATGGTCGCTTTGTTGTTGAAGGTGTAGGCATTGCCGGCGTTGCTATTTCGGTCACTCGTGAGGGTTGCACCGCTGACGACGCCGTCGTGCCCGTAGCCACTCGCGTCCTTGGCGTTCCCGCTGAACGGGTAATAGGCGAGCAGGTCGCAATTGACTCTGATGTCCGTCACCGGCGCAGTGCCGACAGCTCCGCTGCCATCCCACACTAGGCAGGTCTGGGCGATCGGACTCGACGGTGAAGTGAGGATCGTCACGCTATAAGCCCCGCCCCCGACAATCGGCTTCGCGAAGCTGAATGTGCCGTTGGCTGACAACGTGAGGTTGTCACCCGCATTGTTTTGCAGAGTGATCGATTCGCCCGGCGTGAGACCGAACAGTTGCCCACCAACCACTTGCGCTGGGCCGCTTGGACCCGCATCGGCACCGGCGTCAACCGCGCCCCCCGAGCCCGCATTCGACGACGAGCCCGCATTCGATGACGAGCCCGCATTCGACGACGAGCCCGCATTCGACGATGAGCCCGCATTCGAGGAGCTGGCTGCGCCCCCGGAGGACGATGCGCTCGAGTCAGGCGGCGCGCTGGTCTTGTCTCCACAACTGGCCAAGATGACGACGCAGGCGAACGCACCCACCCTCTGAAGCTGAATCGCGCCACGCGCGGCGTACTGCCACGCGATCATTGCCCGTATCCCGCGGCGACGATGTTGGCCTGAACCAAGTTGTCGATGTCATCAGACGGGTTGCCTGCGGTCATGGCTCCTTCGAAGAAGGTCCCCTTGCCGCCGTCGCTGCCGTCTCCACCGGTGCCCAGGATGATGGCGCCTTGCAAATTCTTGGGATAATAGCCGGACGGCGACGGACGAGGTCCGTCCCACTGAACGACCAGAGTGCCGCTCTGCGCATCGGCGGACTTGAGCGTAAACGTGTTGTCGGCAGGGCCCTTGAGCATCGCCGTAGCGAGCTTGGCCGTGATGGTTTGGGCCAACGCCGTCGGGCAGGCCTGGCTCAGGACTAAATTGGTTTGGGGAAACCCGTCATCGCATTTGAACATGCCATTTTCGAGGTCGGCGGCGATCCACGGGCCATTGCCTTGGCCCTGGCCTCCCCAAAATGTGTCGCTACCCCAGTAAATGGCCTCCATCGTGCCGTTGCCGTCATCTTGGCCGTTCGCCTCGGCATTGCCGTAGTCGAAGCAGCAGGTGCCGCTAAAGCGCGTGGCATCGAGCACCATGTACATCGCCTCCGGCTGGTTGCCTTTTGCGACTCCCGTGGTGTTGTCGTTTCGATAGGCGGTCCCTCCGCCGGCGACATACACCCCGTACACGGAGTGACTGCCGGCCATCGTGATCTTCTGGGCGTTGGCAATGGCCGCGGTGCCACCAGTCGGCAAGAAGGTCGACGGCGGAGAGGCGGGCAGGTCGTTGTGTTGCGGGGACTGGTCGTAAATGATCGAGATCGTGCAGTTCGTCTGGGCGCAGAACGTGTCTTGCGAGGCTGAGTCGGCGTAGCCCCCGGGGCCGAGCGGGTAGATGTCTTTGGTCGCGTTGTCCGCGACGCGCTGCACTTGGTAGAGCTTGCCGCTGTAGGAGCCGTACAGCGCCCGAACCGTGCTGTGCGCTGCCACGCACGGCGTGTTGCCGGATTGATAGATGTCACAAGGGCCCTGAACCACGGTCCGCGCAGGACCTCCGCCAGAGCCTGCCGCTGCCTCCGAGCCAGCGCTGCCGCTCGCGCCTGCGCTGGTATTGCCACTCGCGCCTGCGCTGCCGCCCGCAGCAGCACCCGAGACCGACGACGCGCCGGAGCTCGAGCCACCGCTCGCGGACGTGCTGCCGCTCGAGGAGCTGGACCCACCGCCGGAAGAAGACACGCTCGAGGAGCCCGCGTCGGAGTCGCCGTGCGGCGCGGCGTCGCTGCTGCTCGTCGAGCACGCGAAGGCAGTGCACACCAGGCTGAGCACTGCCGCGCGTTGGACGCCGAGGTATACTATTGCTCGAAGCCGACGGCTCATGGTTTCCTTTGTTGAGCTCCCCGAGGGGACGCTCTCGCCGCGCTCACTGACATCTCGACGGGTATTGGTGCGAACTCGCGAAACGATCACTCCGTCGACCAACCAGCGCCCATGACTCGTCCTTTCCCGATGAAGCTAGCTCGGACCGTGGTGCTGCCCGTGCTCACCGTGACCTGGCTCCTGCTGGCCTGTTCCTCCGAGGCCGACCTCGGGGCTGGACCACAGCCCGTCAGCGGGCAGCTCACCGGCCTGACTCCGGGCGAATCCATCACCCTGCAAAACAATGCCGGTGACAACCTGACCGTGTCGTCGAATGGGACGTTCTCCTTCGCGACACCGGTCGCCGGGGG
>DATHOI010000247.1:0-14969 GCA_035485095.1 Polyangiaceae bacterium
GGCCTGCCAGCGCAACGCCGGGATCGTCGCAGGCGAGTCGTAGCGTGCGCCGTCCGGCGCCGAAGGATGCACGACGACGACTGAGCGATCGACGGGCACGAAGGACGCCTGATCGAGCCGCGCTTGGCACGCGTCCGCCGCGAGCTTTGCATCGTACTGCTCGAATTCGGTCGCGACGCGGTCTTGCAGGTCAGCGGCGTCGGTCGTGTCGTCCATGACGACGAGGAAGACCTCGGGCTCGGCTGCCGCCAGAGGAATATCGAGAGTGACCTCGCCACCGGAAGCCGTGGCTTGATCGACGTTGCTACTCGAGCTGCAACCGGTGGCAACACAGAGCGCCAGCACGAACGGCACTCCGCTCTGAATTGCCGAGCTCAGGGCGGAGTTGCCGAGGGCGCGCAAGCTCGACTCAGGTGGAGAGGCGCGGCTGCTCGCCGGTCAATTTCAAATAGATGTACGCGTTGCCAATCATCAGCACGGGAAACGAGACGAGGAGCGCGCCGATCAGGCAAGCCACGGTCCCAGCCAGGCCGACGAGGAACGATAGAAGTACGTAGACGATCGCGTTCACGCGATACGGCGCCGTGGCTTGCCAGCTGGCAGACAGCGCCGCGACCGGGCCCAACCCTTTGTCGACGATGAAAGCGGAATAGCAAACCCAGCAAGCCGCCAGGAAAAGACCGGGAACGATGCAGAAACCGACGCCAATCGTGATGCCCAACGAGTAGAGCAGCGTGCCGCCGAGCATGGCTGCAAAGTAGCGACCGCCGTTGAACACAGTGCCAAAGTCCGGGCGTTCCCCGCGCGCCACGCGCAACGCGAAGTGGACGATGCCGCCCATGACGTACGTTTGGGCCACGAGCGAGATCAGATAAGTGACGCCAATGCTGCCAAAGGTGACGAGCGACAGCACCGTCGAATCGACCGACGCCGTATTCAACATCGTTATCGCGAACGCGCGCCCGAAGCTCAAGACGAAGTTGGGAATCAGCGACACCAGAAAGCCCACTGCCAACGGCACCGCAACGCCGCCGAAGTCTTTCATCACGGCATTCCAGCCAAACCCAATGGCTTCCGTGGCTTCGAAGCCTGGGCCGCTCGCGCCCGGAGGCGGCGCGCCCGGTTGATAGGGAGGCGGCGCAAATCCGCCGCCATAGGGAGGCGCACCGGGTGGAGGCGCGTACTGCGGCGGTCCATAGCCGCCGCCAGGAGGGCCATAACCACCGGGTGGAGCACCACCGGGCGGGCCATAGCCACCGGGAGGCGCGCCACCACCGGGTGGTCCCCACCCGCCAGGAGGTTGTCCACCACCAGGAGGTTGTCCACCACCGGGAGGTTGTCCACCACCGGGAGGTTGCCCACCGCCGGGAGGTCCCCAGCCGCCGGGAGGTTGCCCGCCGCCGGGGGGCGCACCACCGGGAGGTCCCCAGCCGCCGGGCGGTTGTCCACCACCAGGAGGAGGTCCGCCACCGGGAGGTCCCCAACCACCGGGGGGCTGCCCACCGCCGCCACCAGGCGGCCCGTAACCACCCGGCGGATATCCGCCGCCCTGCGCAGTGATCGACCCGTGGTTCTCGAGAATACTCACCAGGACCTCCAAGCGCACGAGACTGCCAGGGCGATTGGCGCCCGTCTACTAGCTAGCTCGGGCTCGGGAGTCGGGCCCGCGAGCTCAGGGGCTGGCGTGGATTTGCGAGTAAATCGCAGATACCAACGACAAATCGACGTTGTGCGTATCTTCGCTCAAATCCCAAGCCATCATGCCGCCGCCCTCCATCATCGCAAGCGTCGTCTTGGCCTGAATCGTCGGGATGCCGTTGTAGTACTCGGCGCCGAGCTGATCTTCCTGAGCTGCTGCTGCGTTGCCGCTGATCAGCGTCGAGTACGGCACGTTGTCGGGCTGGCTGTAAAACGGCACGCCGAGGATGGCTTTCCCTGGCGCAAAGCCTTTGGCGAGCCAAAGCGCGAGCGCACTCTGCGCGAAGCTGTACGGCGAATGGCCCGCGCCCTTGTCACCGTCGTAGGCCATGATGTTGACCATGTCGATGTACGGGATGGCGTCCGCCGTGATGCCGTCCGAGCCGCCGTTGAACGCCGCGCCCGCAATCGTGATGAGCTTGTTCTTCGGCTGCAGATAAGAGCTGAGCTCTTGCATCATTGCCGTGTAGCCCGGAGCGACGTCCGCCTTCGGATACTCCCAATCGATATCGACACCGTCGAGCTGGAATTCGTCGACATAGCCGTCGAGCGTCGTCGCGAACTTGGTGCGAGCATCCGCGTTGCCGGACAGTCCGACGAACCCGCTGTCGTCACCGTTGTTCCAGCCACCGATCGAGAGCAGTACGCGCACACCGGCAGCGTGTGCCTCCCCCACCAGACCAGAGAGCAACGTCGTTGGGCTGGGCAACGTCACCGAGCCGTCGGGTGCCTCGATCGCGAACGCGTAGTCGATGTAGTTCAGCTTAGCGAATTGCAGTCCGCTGGCCGAGCCCGCCCAGGACGGCCAGTAGCCCACGACTTTGAACGCGGGCGGGTCAGGCAACACCACGGGCGCGGCACTGGTTCCAGTCGGGGCTGCGGCCTGGCCGCCGCTGCTCGCGCTGTCATCCTCGACGCCGCCGATCGGTCCACACGCCGCCGTTAGGCAGAGGAACGCGGTCAGAATCCAACCCCAGGCGGCAAACCCCGGCCTAAATGCCGCATTCTGAAAGGAGTCCATGCTGCAGTGTGAGGGCATTTCAGCGCCACCACGCGTCCAGTTTTTCTCGAAATATTGGCGCATTTCTCCGGCAAGCCCCGTGCCTTAAGTCGCTTCGCCCAAGCGTCGTACTGCGAAGCGAGTGACTCCGTCCATGCTGGCGATTCGTTCCGTGCCCACTCTATGCGTGTTTTGCTGCATCGCAGTGACCGTCGTGCACGCTTCTGCGGATACTCCGGTGAAGAAAGCGGCACTCGTGCGAACGGAGAGCGCGTCAGCGAACCTCGACGAGCCCGAGGCCGTGGCGAAGGACCGCGCGCGCCTGCTCTTCGAAAAAGGAGCGAATGCGTATCGCGACCGGCACTTCTACGACGCGGTCGACATCTTCCTCGAGACCAATCGGCTGTACCCGGATCCGAAGCTCTCGTTCAACGTCGGCAGGGCCTTCGAGGGGCTCGGCAATCAGCCCGGAGCCCTGCGCTACTACCGCGAGTACCTGCGACGCATGCCCGACGCACCCGATCGGAAAGAGGTCACGAGTCATGTCGAACAGCTCGAGCTTTCGTTGAGTCAGAAGGGCTTGCAGCAACTGACCGTGATCTCGACGCCGGAGGGCGCCACGCTCAAGCTCGACGGACAAGCCGTAGGAATTACGCCCTGGACCGGGGAAAGCTTCGCGGGCAGGCACCGCGTCCTACTCGAGGCAGCGCAGTATCAATCGAGCGAACGCGTGATCGACATCGATCTACATCGCGCACAGGACTTCACGTTCGAGCTCAGCCCAACGCCAAAACCGGCACCAACGCGACTCCCAGCTCCGCTACAGGACGAGCCGAAGATCGGCGTCCTCACACTGAGCACTTTGGCCAGCGGCCTAGCGCTGCTCGGGACGGCGCTCGTCGCGCAAGCCGCGAGCGGAGACTCACGAGGCGCGTCGCGCTCCGCTGCCTTCTTCGCCGGTGGCGGTGCCGGCGTCTCGCTGCTCGGCGGCGTGATGTTGTATTTCGACCTCAATCCGACGGCGAAGGCCAAGGCGAGCTCGAGCGGCGTGAGCCCGGACGGCGCTGGGCTCGAGCACTCGCGGTAAGCAAGACCGCTCGAGCTCAGCTCTCGGTTCAACGAAACGGATTCTTCAAGTCGCTGCGCGCGATCTTCGGGTCGACCGCGCGGGCGGGTCGCGGCGCGGGAACGCGCGCGTCAGCCAAGGCGCGATGCGCCGGCGGTGAGCTGGACGGTACGGCAGCGACCGTCGGCAAGGGTCGAGGCATCTGCACGACGGTCGCGACCGTGGCGACCGTCGCTAGCGGGATCTGTGAGCGGCGCGGCTCCGCTTGCTGCACCGTTGACGGCTCGTCGTCATCGCGAGACCCGGACAGCGCCTGTAAACCCACGGCCGCGGAGAACGAGAGCGTCGCACCGGCGACGGTCAGCCAAATCCAACGCGAGCGCGCTGCGCGCACGAAACGAGCCAGCGCGCTGCGCGAGACGGACACCGCAATGCGTTTGCTGGTCGTCGCAAACTGCGTCCCGAACAAATGCTCGGCTACGGCCTCTCCAGCGGGGCGTAGCAGGACCCCGCTGCTCGGCTTGGCTTGAGCGTCGAGGGGCACGGGCTCGTCGTCGTTCGAGCGCAGCGTGCGCGGCTCGGCTGAGTCCATCGGCGGGTCCGACGGAAAGAAAGAATGCCCAGGGGCGGCCGCGCGACGCTGCGCACGCTCCAACCATTTGGACTTGAGCAAGGCATGACAAATGTCTTCCTCGACGCCACGGCCCAGTAACCAAACGGCCAAGGCCCGCCCGAGCTCGAACATGTCCGGGCAGCGGCGCTCACGCTCTTTCTCCAAGCCGCGCGTGATGATCGACCAGAGCAGCGGTTCGTTGATGCCGAGGGCGCTGAACGTCTTGGGTTGGCCTTCGAGAATGGCGTACATCAACGCGTTGTAGTTCTCGCCGCTGAACGGCAAACGCCCGGTGATCGCCTCGTACAGGACGACACAGAGCGCCCAAATATCCGTCCGACCGTCCACGTCCGTCTCGCCGCGCGCTTGTTCGGGAGACATGTACGCGGGGCTGCCTAAGATCGTGCCTGCGCCGGTCAAGTTTGGCGTCAGCTGCTGATCGAACTTGGCGATGCCAAAATCCAGCACCTTGGGCTCGAGCCCATTGCCCGCGCCGCGGGACAGGAAAATATTGTCCGGTTTGAGGTCACGGTGAACGATGCCGCGCTCGTGCGCAGAGAGCAGCGCGTCGACGATCGGCAGGAGCGTCTGCACGGCCCGCACGGCGCTCACCTTGCCGCGGCGTTTGATCGTGCCACCCAAGCTCTCGCCGTGCAAAAGCTCCATGGCGATGAACGGATCGCGCAGCTCTGTCAGACCAAAGTCGAAGATTTGGATCACCGACGGGTGATCGATGCTGGCCGCCGCTCGCGCCTCTTGCAGCAAGCGCTCTTCCAGGCCGGGCACGCTCTGAGCAAGCTCGGTGCGAATCAGCTTGAGCGCGACGTGCACGTCGAGGGCGAGGTTCTTCGCCACCCACACGGACCCCATGCCGCCCTCGCCCAGCATGCGGATGAGCTGAAACTTCTGCGCAACGATGACTCCCGGCTCATAGGTGCTGTAGGCGCGAACCGGCATTTCCACGACCAAGGCGGCGGCATCGACGCGCGTCTGGTCCATACCGGGTGCCCCGTCAGGCACGCGCGCGGTCGGCTCCGTCGCGGCTGCCGCGAGCGGGTCGGTTGGGTATGCGTTCGCGCTGGATGCCAAGCTTGCCCTCGGAAGCGAATCTCTGCCCTAGCGTAAAACGGCAGAATCTTTCCCAACTTGAGCCCGACGCTACGGATTCTTGAGCGGTATTCTTTGTGCTAAGGGTAAGGGCGCATGTCGAAATTCTCGGTCTTTTTGCCATTCCTTTTGCTCACAGCCTGCGGGGGCAGCGCCCCACCCGCGGAGACCCCGAAGGCTGCCGATACCAGCACCGAAAGTGCGCCCAAGGACAAACCCGCGGACGACGCCAAAGCGGCAAGCGGCGACGACGCTGACAAAGCCGACGCCAAATCCGACTCCAAGGACGACGCCAAGAAAGCCGACGCCAAGCCGGACGACAGTCCGAAGCCCACACGCAGCGCGCAAGACATCCTCACCGCGCCGGACGTCGTGTTCATGGTCTCGTTCAATGATTCGGACGTGAAGCAAGCGGCCGAAAGCAAGTGCACCGCGTCCGCCGGCAACGACCCGAAGAAAATGAATCAGTGCATGGCCAAAGCCCGCAAGGCGCTGGACATCGACGGCTACCGCTTCCAGCAAAAGGGCGGCAGTTGGTGGCTCCTCGCGCTGCGCACGCAGGGCAAGAAGGTGACCACGCTACACAAGTTCGAGATCGATTTCGGCGCCGAGAAAGACGGCAGCATCGAGCTCAAGCCCAAAGGCAAAGACATGGGCTCGGCATCTGGCCGCTTGCCCGGCACGATCACCGTTCAGGTTCCCAATGACTATCAAATCATCATCAATGATTCGAAGCTCGGGAAATTGGTGTACGAGGCCAAGATCGGCGTAGCGAGCGACCCGGACTCCGCGGCCGCGAAGAAGGCTCGTTAAGGCAGCTCTTCACCCGCGCGAGCTCGGTTCACGCGGAAGACGTTCACGACGTAAGAGACGGCGAGCGCGAACGCGAACGGCCACCAACCGAGCGCGAAGCGCATGCTGATCGAATTGCGAGCTTGGTGCAGCGCGTCGAGGTCGAAGCGCGGGTCGAGCGTCGACCGCAAGAAAACAGGAAAAAGCCCGGCGCCCGCGGCGCCGAGCACGCCGGCGAGCAGCGCACACGAACCGGCGAACGCGAGCCCGTCGAGACGACCTCGGCGCGAGCTGATGAGCAGCCCAGCGCCGCCCAGCGCGATCGCGATGCCGAGCCATGCCGTCGGCCGATGCACCAGGTGCTGGACGAGGTCCGGCCGCACGAGCTGTGTTTCGACTGACACCGCGACGAACAGCGCAGCGACGGCCGGCCACAATTTCCGTTCCAAGAGCAGGCAGCGCTCGCGCACCGCGCCCGCGCTACGCCATGCCAAAAATGCCGCGCCGTGCGCAGACAAGAGCACGACGGACAAGAGCCCCACGCTGAGCGAATAATAGTCCAGTAGCCCGACCCGACCCGTGGTGCGAAAATTCGTGAAGAACGGCATCGTGAACGTGCCGCTCTCGTCGATCGGCATGCCGCGGACGACGTTGCCGAACGCGACGCCGAAGAGCAGCGCCAGCAGCAGGCTCGCGCCGGCAAAGACCGCGTCCCACAGCGCTTTCCACATCGCGTCGGCGACGTGACTGCGCACCTCGATCGCGACGCCGCGCAGCGCGAAGCACCAAAGCACCAAATGCAGGGCCAGATAGAAGGCTGGAAACGCCGTCGTCAGCACTTCCGGGAATGCGACGAACAGCACCCCGCCGACCGCGATCAGCCAAACTTCGTTGCCGTCCCAGAAGGGACCAATCGCGGCGAGCACGGTGCGGCGCTCCGCGTCGGTCTTGGCCACGAACATGTGCAGGGCACCCGCGCCGAAGTCGAAGCCGTCGAGCACGACGTAGGTGACGAGCATCAGGCCGAGCAAACCAAACCAGAGCTCAGCCATGCGCTGAATCCTCCGGCCCATGCGCGAGTTCGCGCCCGACCAAGTACAGGAACACGAGCCCCAACACGAAGTAGAGACCAGTGAAGCCAATCAGTGTGAAGAGCGCGTTGCCGGAGCTGACGCTCGCGCTGTAGCCGTTCACGGTGCGAAACATGCCGTACACGAGCCACGGCTGGCGACCGAGCTCAGCCGTCATCCAACCCGCGGTGGTGGCGATGTACGGGAACGGAAACGCCAGCATCAGCAGCCAGAGCACCGGCCGATGTTGCTCGAGCGTGCCGCGCAGGCCGAGCCACGTGCCAGCCGCCATGAGCAGGATGAACAGCGAGCCGAGACCCGCCATGACGTGAAATGAGTAGTACAGGAGCTCGATGTTCGTCGGCCACGTGTCGGTCGGAAATTCCTTCAGGCCGAGGACGCTGCGCTTCGGCGTGCCGTAGGCCAGAATGCTGAGCACCATCGGCGCGCGGATCGCGTTATCGATGCGCCGCTCGGGCACGTTCGGTTGACCGATGAACGTGAGCTCGGCTTTGTCACCGCTCTCGAAACGCCCCTCCATCGCTGCGAGCGTGACCGGCTGATACTCCGCGACCAGCTTTGCTTGGCGATCCCCAGTCGGGAAGGCGACGAGCACGCAAGCGACCAGGCCCACGCGAGTACCCCACTTCAAGTACAGGCTCGCTTGTTCGAGGTGTTGTCCGCGCAGCATGTAAAATGCGCCGACGGCGCTGACCACGAACGAGCTCGTCACCACGCTCGCAGCCATGGTGTGGGCATACTCGACGATCGCCCACGGACTGAGCAGGAATTGAAACGGATGATCGAGCACCAGCACGCCTTCCAGGAGCGCGTGTCCGGCCGGATGCTGCATGAATGCATTGGTCGTGACGATGAAGTAGCCGGACAACCAACTACCGACACAAACCGCCACTGCGGAGAGAAAATGTTGCCGGCGGCTGAGCCTCGCTTCACCGAAAACGAGCGCGGCAACGAACGCGCTCTCCAAGAAGAAAGCAAACATGCCCTCCATCGCCAGCGTTTGACCAATCACGCCGGCTGCGTAGCGCGAGAAGCGCGCCCAATTAGTGCCGAACTGAAATTCCATCGGCACGCCGGTAGCGACCCCGAGCGCGAAGTTCACGCCGAAGATCTTGGTCCAGAAGCGCGCCGCGCGATCGCAACGCGTGTCACCCGTGCGGAGCGCGCGCCATTTCCAAAGCGCGATCAGCAGCCCGAGACCCATCGTGAGCTGCGGGAAAAGGTAGTGGTAGACGATCGTGAAACCGAATTGCAAGCGATGCCAAAAACTCGGATCGTCCAAAATGCGGCTCCGCGCGCGAACATAGACCCCGCGCCGCGCACTGCCAACCCGAGACCTCGAAGTGCGACATCAAGGCGCACCGTTCCAGCAAAGCACGTCCAATTCGCACAGTCGTTGAACGAGCTACGGAGCGCTCGCAGCTCCGTGCACCGAGCTGCCGCAGTCGCACGGCCCAAAACCCGAGCCGTCGGCGAGGCACGACTGACCTCCTGCGCAAGCACCGGCGCCGACGCAGTGTTGAGTCGAGCCAGGCGTGCAGGCTGCGGCGGCAACTTTCTTCGTCGCTGCGGACTCCGGCTCTTCGGCTCGAGCCACGGGCGCTGGGGCCAAGGTATTGGTCACGAGTACCTTGGGCAGCTCGCCATGGCGATTCGCGCAAGCGATGCTCAGATCAGCTTCGCGCACTTCGACTTGGCTCTGTCCAAGCTCTGCGCCATACAGCCCGCGCTTGTACGTGCCTCCCAAGACGACGAAGCCGCGGTTGTCGCACAGCTCGTTGGCCCTCGCTACGCACAGGTCGAGTGAATTGCCGCACTTCATCTGCCACGACCCGTCGGGCTGTCGCACCGCGGGCACAGCGACCGTGTGGCATGCGGCGAGCAGCGTAAAAAGCAGGGCCAGTCGCTTCATCGCCACGCCATGCCGGAGCGAAGGCGCGGCCGCAAGGGCGCTGTATGGGCTCGGTTTTTGCCGGGTTTTCGCGGACATTTTGCGATCGATCGGGCCGAGCCGTAGACTGCGCGCCCATGGTAACCGGGGCGGAACGAGTGCAGGTCCGAACGTGGCTGGTGTGGCTCGGGCTCGGGCTGCTCGCCTGCGGCGGCCGCACTCTGGACGACGGCGTGTATGGCGTCGACGGCGCGAGCAACACGAGCTGCTCCTACGAAGGCAAGTCCTATGCGGACGGCAGTCTAGTTGCCGGTGTGTGCGTGTGTTTCTGCAACCGCGGTCAGATCGAGTGTGAGCAAGACTGCACGACACCGAGCGGTGGCGCGTCCAATGGCGGCGTGTCGAATGGCGGCGCCTCCGGCAACGGTACGGCGGGCAGTGTCGTCTTCGGGGGAGCTTCGTCTGGGGGTACTGCGTCGGGTGGGGCTTCGATAGGGGGAACATTTTCGATGGCCGGTGCCGCCGGCATCGCGACGGGAGGCTTTGCGACCGGTGGCTCGATGTCGACCGGCGCCACGGGCGGCATAGCAACCGCTGGCTCGACCTCAGCTGGCGGCTCTGCCTTCGGCGGCTCCAGCTCGGTCGGCGGCGCGGGCGGCGCGCCGACCGTCGTGTGCGGCGCGCCGAGGCACGCAAACGGAATGCAGCCCCTGATCGACAATATGGAAGATCAGGACCAGTTCATCGACGCAGTCGACGGCCGCAGCGGCAGCTGGTTCACCTACAATGACGGCACGGGCGGCGTTCAAACTCCCCTTCCCGGCGCCAACGACTTCTTCATGGAAAATGTGGGCAGTGACGCGAGCGGCGGTCGCTTCGTCGCGGACACCTACGGCGCTAACTTCAGTAGCTGGGGCGCGGGCATGGGCTTCGTGCTGAGCGGCGGTTGCCCGTACGACGCGACGATCTACCAGGGCGTGCACTTTTACCTGCGCTCCGACTACGAGCCCACGCCAATCTTCGTGATGTTGCCCACCGCAGCGACGACGCCCGTTGGTTACGGCGGCACTTGCGACACCAGCTTGGGCGCAACTTGTTACGACGACTATCAGACGCAGGTGATCGCTGACACCACTTGGAACGAAGTGTACGTGTCTTACGTATCATTGACGCAACAAGGCTGGGGCACGCGCGTCGGCTTCGACCCAAGCACGTTGATCGGCGTTAATTTCCAAACGCTGGTCGGCGGCGGCCACGATTTCTCGTTCGCGGTCGACGACATCTCGTTCTTCTGAACGAGCGCATGCGTGGCGCGCGCGAGGCAAACACATGTTCGAAATGTTTCACGAGCGCGACTGCCAGCGATAGCCGGCGCTTTCGAGCGAATGCGCGTGTGCATCGGAGCGCTGCAAGTCGTAGCGCGGTCCAGCACGTTGCGGGTCCGTTTCGAAGAGTTTGCGCGAAAACACCCGAAAAAATGCCTTGCTCCAAACGGAGCGAATGAGATCATCAGCCTGTGATTTCGAGACTTTTCCACAACATCTTTGGGCAAAGGTCAAAGTTCGATGTCGCTCACCGCTGACTTGAGCTCTTTGGACGACGATGGCTTTCGCGTGAGCCTCGAGGGCGCAACGCTGCCGGACTTCGTGCAGATGGAGTGCCTGGCTCAGTCGAACCGGGTCTTCCGCATCACTTCGGGTCATCGCATCGGCTATCTGTTCTTCACCAAGGGGCAGATGATTCACGCGCTGAGCGGGGATCACGTCGGCGAGCCGGCGGCGCTGGAGATCTTGAAATGGCGGGACGGCTCCGTGGAGCCGTGCAACGTCGGTTGGCCCGATGCGCCGACGATCCGCTCGACCTGGCAAAATTTGCTCATGTTGGCGGCTCAGGCGCGCGATGAATCAGGGCGGCACAAACTCGTTTCTTTCCCAGGGAACCGCGGCGCCACACCGCGCAGCGAACCAGCAAAACTCGCGAAGAGAGAAGAACCCTCGATGAATGCCCCGCCGAGCTCACAAGCACTCTCGCTCGCGCAGTTTCAAGCCTTCGTTCGGCTAGACGCGCAGGGCAACGTCGTCAGCGCCAAGGGTGACTCGGAACAACTCGCGCCCGTCGCTGCGTATTCGGCTCGGCTGGCGGAGCTGATCGGCAACATGCTCGGAATGGAAGGTTTTTCATCGCTCGAGTGCAGCTTCTCGAACGAGCGCGTGTTTTTGCACCGCGAACGCTCGGGTAACTTGGTGGCGCTGAAAGTGCCGAACGACGCAGAGGTCGGCCCACTTCGAGAACGCTTCGGTATTTGAGTCGCCACGGAGAGCCCAATGATAGCCCAAGTATTGACCGCCATGCGCGACGTAGACGGAGTGCACGGTAGCTTCGTCGTAACCAAGACGGGCACGCTCGTCGGAAAGGATCTGCCGGCCATGTTCGACGACGCCGTGCTGACCGAGGTCGGGCGCAGGATCGCGCGCTTGAATGAAGGCCTGTCTGCGGGCGGGCAAGACTTCGACAACTGCGTGATGCGCTTTGCCGATCACAAGCTGTACTTACGCAGCGTTCCAAACGGGTTTTTGTGCGTGCTCTCTACGAACGGCGTCAACACTCCCGCGCTGAAGATGGCGCTCACGTTGACCTCGCGGCGCGTGGACCCGATGATCGTGGAAGCAGCGAGCACAGCGCCCATACCGACCACGAATCCGCCACCAGCGTCCGTGTCCGAGCCACCCAAAGCGAGTGAGCCACCGCGACGCCCAGTGTCGACCTACCGCGGCCATCGCGTCTGAACGCGAAATTTAGGGGACGCTCGGCGCTGCGTCATAGAGCTCGACGCCGGCGACGTTGACCACACCGGAGCCGGTCAGCGTCACGTTGCCACCCAACACGTCGAGCGCGTAGGGACCGATTCGAGCCCACGCCCCCGCGCTGTTCTCTTGCGTGCTGACGAACTTGTCCGCTTGATTGCCCAGAAGGGAGAGCTGCCCAGAATCAGCATTCAGATCCGAGGTGAGCCAGGCGTACGCCCAATACTTACCGTTCGGAACCACCCACGTCGCGGTGGAGCTGCCGAGCACGAAGCCCGTTTGAAGCAGCGTTGTCGTGAACGAGTCGGTGGCCGGAGTCAGCGCAGACGTATTTTGATACGTCGCGCCGCTGTAACTGACGCCGCCGCCATTGCTCGACGCGAGCGGCTGATCGCCGCCGATGGTCAGCGCCGGCCCATTCAGGTTCACGCCCGCGGCAAACGCGCAATCTGGTAGCACGTTCATTGGCGGAGGTACGCCCCAGACCAGTTGGTCGTCGAGGTAGATGGTGATCGCGTCGTTGGCGACTGGGCTGCCCGCATTCATGAACGAGTAGTGAGTGAGTTGTTGGAATTGAGCGCTCGGGTCCGAGCTGCCCGAGACGAGATCCTGAGTCAGGTTGAGAGTCGCGTTCGCCGTCAGCGACACGTCGGTCGGGAAGGTGATCTCCAGGTAGCTATCCGTCACGATGTTCTGCGGGGTCGCTGCTGGACCGGGTGGATAGCGCAGAATCTGATAGCTGAGCTCACTGCTAGAGAGGTTACGCTGTGAACCGCCTGGGTCAAACGTTGCTTGGGTATGCGCGAGGATCGGCTCCGCCACGTCATTGTGAGCAAAATAATAACGGATGCGTAGACCCCGCAGGGACGCGACCACGGTATCGAGATACTTGATGCTGAGACTGAACTTCGGCGTGCGCGTCGCCGCGTCGGCGACGATGCTCATGTAGGTCATGCTCAAAATCGGAGAGCAGGTCTGACTGCTCGTGCAGACGTTGCTCACACAGTCGCTATTTTTCGCGCAGGTCTCGGTGCCCGAGCACGGGACACATTCAGTACCGCCGCAATTCAGGCCTGTCTCGCCGCTGTCGACCACGCTGTTGAAGCAGTGCGCGGGGTACACCACCGGCGCGGGGTACACGCAGGCCGCACCGGCTGCACCGGCGGCGCCCGCCTCACCCGCGGCGCCAGACTGAGTGGTACCCGAGCTGCCCGCGCTGCCGGCAGCGCCGCCATTGACGGCGGTACCGCCCGCGCTCGCGCCCGCTGCACCGCCGGCGGTACCCGCATTGCCGCCAGACCCGCCGCTGACGAAACCGTATTCCGGAAAGCCGCAATCACTGACGCCGACCGTGAACACGAGTCCGAGCCAAAGACCCGTGGCGAGACGCCCGAGCTCGCTAGAAAAGATACGGCGCCCGCGGCGACCCGCACGATTTGGACCGAGCATCGATCCCGGAAGGCTACCACGCACGGTACGAGCTTGCATGGTCACGAAAAGCCGCGAACCAGTGCGCCGGCAGACACTGCATCAAGACGGCTTACTCACTCTGACCACTAGGCTCGGACGGCCGCGTCTAGTGCGGGCTCGCTATTCGGCAAGGTCGATTTGGTTGTCGAGCAGGATGGCGCCCTTCGAAACCACGGTTTCACCGGGGGCAATGCCCTTGAACACCACGACGCGACCATCGCGCACGGTGCCCGCAACGACGTCCCGCTTGACGAAGCGACCAGCCGCATTTTTGACGTACGCGTACTGGCGTGCGCCATCCGAGACCAGTGCGCCTGCCGCGACCTCGACACTACCCGGCGGGGTGGCGGCCTGAAACTGCATCTTGGCGTAGGTGTTCGGCTTCAGCCGGCCGTCCGCGTTGTCGAGAATGACGCGCACGGGCACGGTGTGTCGGTCGGCGTCGACCACGGCGGAGACCATATCGACTTTGCCGTCGATCACGACGCCGGGCAGCGACGTGATGGTGACTCGCGCCGGCACGCCTGGAATCACGCCGTCGGAATCCGATTCGAACAGATCCGCCAACACCCAAACCGTGGACAGGTCGGCGACCAGCATCAACGACGTTTCGCCGCCGGGCGACAGCTCCTGCCCCGGCAGGACGTTCTTCTCGACCACGCGCCCAGCCCGCGGCGCGTGCACGACGAATTCGTTTTCGGAGCGCGACGTCACGTCGAGCGACGCGAGCTTCGACTGCGCGACACCAAGCGACAGCTCGGACTGACGGAGCTGCTGCGCCGCCGCGACGGCTTCCTTCTCTGGTAAAGCACGAGCGTCGACGATCGCTTTCGTTCGGTCGAGCACGCCTTGCGCGGCTTCGACGTCCACCTTGGCTTTGCTCTGCTCCACCTGCAGCGCCGCCAAGTCTGGGCTCGCGACGGCAAATAGCGGCGCGCCTTTGGCCACCAATTGCCCGAGCTCGACGTTCACCTGAGTCACGCGACCGGCCAGTGGCACGCCGATGCGCGCCGCTTTCGCGTCATCGACCTTCACGAACGCGGGCACGGGATCCGTCCAAGTGTTGCTGATGGCCTTGGCGGTCTCGAGCTCGAGCACCTGCCACTGCGGTGCGTCCGGTGAGAGCGCGATAGTGCCGTGATCGACCGTCATGCCTGGCTGAACGGGGATCGCTGGCGGCGCTTTGCGGACGAAGCGCGATGAGGCCCAAATCGTGGCCGCGCTGATCACGATCGCGATCGCGACGCCCACGCGCGTAGTGGGGCGGAAACGAAACGAGCGATCACCGGACGGAGGCAGATCCCCGCCGTGCGACGGCGGAAGTGGATTCTCTGCTTGAGCTTGTAACATCAACTATCCTCTCGCGGCTTCTGGCCGACTAAGTCTTGGTCGATCCCGAGTGCGCGGCGCAGATCGTTCTCGATATTGAAGAGCGCA
>DATHOI010000248.1:0-3358 GCA_035485095.1 Polyangiaceae bacterium
GGGATGGGCATGGCGGGCGACAATTGCACGACCGATCTCGACTGCAGCGGCGGACTGCGCTGCGCGCTCGCGGGTCTGTCATTGAGCTGCGTGCCGGAAGGCACAGCCGACGTGGGCGGAGCATGCGTGGCGAGCACTGATTGCTACAGCGGGCTCGGCTGCGTCTCCGGAATGTGCGGCCTAACCGCCCCCGGCGCGATTTTCGGCACGCCCTGGGCGGGGGTAACGTGCTCGCCGCCGGACACGAGCTCGGCGCGCGCCTATTTCGAGGTGCCGGGAGCGGTTGGCGCCCAAGAGGGTGACTTCTTTCGGCTGCCCTTCCCAAACGACGTGCGAAGCGCCAGTGGCGCGCTCGATCTAACCGGCTTCCCGACGCCGGGCGCGGCGTTGCTCGGCTTTGACCCCGTGCAGCTCTACGTAGACGCGGTCACCGCGAATGACACGGCGTGGGGCGCGTACCCCGCAGTGACATTCCGCTTTTCAGGTCCAATCGAGGCTGACACGGTCGTCGCAGACAACATTCACTTGAGCGACATTACCCCGGGGTCGCAGGGCAATCCCGACGACGGTTTTTGGCTGAGCTCGACGAGCTCGGGCCGAACCAACTACGTGTGTGACAACTGGCTTGCGATGGAGCGCTGGCACGGTTACCCGCTGCAACCGAGCCATACCTACGCATTTTGGCTGTCGACGGGCATCAAGGCAGCCGGTGGCGGCGCCGTGCAACGCTCTGAAAATCTGATCTCGTTGCTCGCCGATACCGCGCCCACCGACCCGAAGCTCGCGAGCGCTTATGTCGCGTACAAACCGTTTCGGGATTTCATCAAGGCGGGCGGCACGCGCGCACCACTGAACGCTGCCTCGGTTTTGAACGTATCGGTCATCACGGTCGGGGCGATCCGAGATCCGATGAAGGCTCTGGCCGCAGCCGTCGCAGCCGAACCCGCGCCGACCACGAGCAACTGGATCAAATGCGCACCGGGCGTCGTGTCGCCCTGCCCACAAGCGGATGGTGATCGCGCCTGCGGCGCCCAGGACCCGTCCTACGACGAATACCAGGCGCTGGTTTCGCTGCCCATTTATCAAGAGGGGTTCCCGGCGGGCGAGCCCTACCTCAGCCCCGCAGACGGTGGTGACATCAAGATCCCACCCACGGGGACGCCGCCGCCGCGCGAAGAAGTGTGCCTGGGTTTGACCATCCCGAAGGGCAAAGTCATGCCGGCGAAGGGCTGGCCGGTCGCCATTTTTGCGCACGGCACGGGTGGCTCGTTCCGCAGTCAGGACGTCGATGACACGGCTGGCGTATTGGCCCAGGCCACACCGGCGTTTGCGGTGCTCGGCATCGACCAAGTCGAGCACGGCCCGCGACGTGGGGCATCGATGCAATCGCCGAACAACCTGTTTTTCAACTTCGCTAATCCCAAGGCAGCACGCGGCAATCCCATGCAGGGCGCGGCGGATCAACTGAGCCTCGTGCGATTGGCGAGCGCGTTCAGCCTGACCGCGGCCCAGACCAATGGGGATGCGATCAAGTTCGACAAGGACAGCATCGTTTTTTGGGGTCACTCGCAAGGCTCGACCGAGGGCAGCTTGGCGATGCCCTACGCCGACGGCGTGAAGGCCGTGGTCCTCTCCGGTAACGGGGCGTCGCTCAAATTCGCGTTGCTGAACAAGACCAACCCCGTCGACATCGCCGGCGCTCTGCCGTTCGCGCTTCAGGATCCATCCGTGGGCGCCGTGGGCCAAGCGGCGGAGATGCATCCGGTGCTGTCGCTGCTTCAACAATGGATCGATCCAGCTGACCCGTTGCACTTCGCACACGTCATTACGCGCACGCCTGAAACCGGCCATACCGCCAAAAACGTGTTTCAAACCTACGGTCTGGGCGATACCTACGCGCCACCCATCACGCTGCGCGAGTACGCCATCGCGGGCGCTCTAGATCTGGTCGCGGCGGACCCAAGCGCAACCATGCCCGATCCGATCGACGGCGCGACCGCTGTACCGGCTGGCGTCTCGGGCAACGTCACGGTCGCGAACGTCAAATACACGCTCGGCGTGCGCGAATACGGTCCACCAGCGGGAGACGACGGTCACTTTGTTGCCTTCGACGTGCCGAGCGCCAACGCAGACGTCGTCCGCTTCTTGTCCGCCGGGGTAGGGGCGACCGCGCCGCCGATCGGCAACTAGTACCGCGGCGAGCGATTGCCCTGGCCGCGCTCACAGCGCGTGCGCCGGAAATGCGATCACTTCGGATACGGCGCGCGCCCCCAGCGCGAGCATGAGCAGTCGGTCGAAGCCGATTGCGTTGCCACCCGCAGGCGGCATGCCACCCTCGAGCGCCGCGAGGAAGCGCTCGTCGATCGGGTAGGTGGGGCGGCCCTCGCGGCTACGTCGCGCAAGATCCTGCTCGAAGCGCGCACGCTGCTCGGTCGGGTCCGTGAGCTCGTCGAAGCCATTGCACAGCTCGACTCCGCCGACGTACAGCTCGAAGCGCTCCGCAACGCTTGGGTCCGCTTGGCTCAGGCGTGCCAGCGCAGCCTGATTGGCCGGGTATTTCCAGAGAAATAGCGGTTTCGTTTCGCGCGCCAGCGCGGGCTCGACTTTCTCCACCAAGAGCTCGAAGTAGCGCGCTTCATCGCTGAGCGCGAGGTCGACGGCGTCGGCAATTCCGGCGTGCTCGCGGAAGGCATCACGCACGGTGACGCGCGGAAAAGGCGTGGCCAAATCGAACTGCCGACCATCGACGCCGAACAACCGCGCTTGACCCGAGACAGCCAGGGCGACCTCGCGCACGATCTGCTCGGTGTCCGCGAGCACGTGCGAAAGCTCGGCGAAGGCGCGGTACCACTCGAGCATAGTGAACTCTGGCTCGTGGAGCGAACCCTGCTCGTCGCGGCGCCCTACGCGCGCCACCTGAAAAATGCGAGGCAAGCCCGCGACGAGTAAGCGCTTCATGTGCAGCTCAGGAGAGGTGATCAGAAACCCTCCGTCTGCGGCGTGCGCGTCCAGGTGCAGGTCCACGCCAGGCGCGGGCACGCGAAAGGGCGTCTCCACCTCGAGAAAACCCTCGCGCTCGAAGAAACCACGCACGGCGCGGAGCGCGCGCCCCCGAGCCGCTAAATGCCTGGCGACTCCGTGCCACGCGAAGCGCGCGAAGTCGCCGTCACCGCGCGGCTCGGGCGCGTGAATGCGCGTGATGAGCACGGCGTCACTCAGCGCAGTGTCGTCGTAGCGACCTTCGACAATCACGAGCTCGCCCGCCGATAGATCCGTCGGCCCGCGAAAGACGGCGCGGAGCGTTGTCAGCGCGTCCGCGACTCGACATTCGGTTCCGTGCACAGCGCCAACCCGAGCC
>DATHOI010000249.1:0-14015 GCA_035485095.1 Polyangiaceae bacterium
GACCGTCGACGCCATCCGCATGGCCAACGGCATGGGCAAGGCCGAACGGCTGAAGGTCGGCGAGAAGCTGATCATCCCCGGCCTCGACGACCCGGACGGCAGCAAAGCGCGCGCGCTCTATCCACCGGCTCACCCGACCGACGGCGCAACGACGCCCGCCTCGACCCGCAAGGATCGAGACGACAGAGACGACGATGGCGATCGCGACAGCGACTCCGACGACGGCCCGCGTACCCACAAGGTGTACGCGGGCCAGCGACTCGAATCGATCGCGAAGCGCTACAAGGTCACGGTCGAAGCACTCTGCGCCGCGAACGGGATCACGCGGCGAGTCAAGCTGCACGCGGGTCAGGTGTTGAACATTCCGCGATCGGGCGAGCACATCGGCGCAAAGACCGACGACGACGATCTGGACGACAAGCACGGCGCACACAAGCTGCCGCGGCTCGGCTTGCGTAAGGGTTACCTCGATCTGTTCACGTACTCGGGTCACTTCCACGGCTATGCGGTGGACAAAAAAGGCAAGGTCACGCCGCTCGCGGAAACCGAAGTGTCCAAGCTTTTCGGCGCGGGAGGACCCCGCCCTGAGACGGATCCCAGGCTAATTCGCCTGCTCGCGAAGGTGAGCGACAAGTTCGGCAGCCGCCCGATTCGCATCGTCAGCGGCTACCGCACGCGCTCGTTCTTCGAGGACTCGCGGCATAAGTTGAGCCGCGCCGTCGACTTCAGTATCCCCGGCGTCGACAACGTGACGGTGCGCGACTACCTGCGCACGCTGACGGACGTGGGCGTAGGTTACTATCCCAATTCGTCGTTCGTGCACCTGGACGTGCGCGACGCAAACACGTATTGGGTCGACTACGCCGGGCCGGGCGAAGCGCCGCGCGGGACCAACAAGCGCGACCACGACGAAGAAGCCGAAGGTGATCTGCGCGATCCGGAGGTCACCGAAGGCGATCGCCCGACGGAGCGCGAAGCACCCGAGCTCGACGCGACGGCCGCACCTCTCGGCACGAGCCCGCTGCCCGCACCGGCCGCAGCAGCTGTGGCGCCCGCTGTGCCCACGCCCGCCCCGGCCACGAATCAGAACACGCCGAGGTAGCGTGGCGGCAGGCCGATCTGCGTTTCAGCGCGGATCGCGTTCGGCGCGCCGAGAGTGCCGGAAGCACCAATCGCGAAGCGCAACACACTGCCACCTGAACGCTCGGCGTCCGCCAGAAAGCACGCGCCACACTCGGGAGCACAGCGCACGTCACCGAGCGTGAAGGGCTGACTTTGAGATTGCAGAATCTGCTGGAAGGCGCCGCTCGCCGTGTCGAGCTGAATCAAGGAATCGAGCGCAGCGACCGCCATCGACTCGTCGAAATGGCCCAAAGTGCCGAAAAGCAGCGTGCCCAGCGCGACATAGTCGATCGCGAAGCCGATTGGATTCGAGCCAAACATGGCAGCACTGAAGTGCTGGGTGAGCTGCGGCGTTCCCGTAATGTCGACCAACGCCAAGCCCGAGGTGGCATTGCTCGGATTGTCGCTCAGTGTGTCAGCTCCGGTGCAGGCAACCGCGAGCTCTTTTCCGTCCGGCGAGACGGCGAATTGGTCACAGCCTTCGAGTCCGTCCAGAAGTAGCGTCGAGACGATGGAGTCCGTGCTCGGGTCGAGCTCGACCAAGCGCGACGTGGTGGCACTCAGATAGTCACTAGCGTACGAAGCGAGCAGCGCGAAGACGCGCCCCGCGACTAGCGCGAGTCGCGCTGGGTGCGGAGTGAACTGGGCCGCCTCACCGGCCATCGCGGGCGTCAGATCGATGCGCCCGGTGATCGTCGTCAGTGACGGATCGACCAGTAGGACATCGCCGCCTTGATCCCACATCTGTTGGCCGGGATTGAAGTTCGACTCGTAACGCGCGACGTACGCCTTGTGCTCGGCGAGCGCTAGGTAGTCGTGGGGGTTGGCGGAAAAGCCGGTCCCCACGGGCAACTCGGACGAAACGCTGGCGCTCGCCAGGTCGACGAAGCGCAGTATTCCGACCGGGGTGCGATCGATGAGCACCACGTCCGGGCCGGTGACTGCGCTGCCCGGCGGCACGACATCGCCGCTCAATCCGAGATCGAATCCGCCGGATTCGACGCTCGAGCTGGCCAAAGACGGCGATAGCACCGTGCCGCTGAACCCGAGCAAACTGACGTTGGTCGACTGATAGTCGGATTCGACGACGACCAAGCCACGGCCGCACGGCCCCGCCGTCACCGTGGTGCCTTGTGTGTCGGGGGTCACGCGCGAGACGCCGCAAGCGAGGACGGAAAGTGCGCTCGCAGCAACCAATAGCCGCGACGACGCTGGGCTCATGGGCACTCCGCGTGCACGATCGAAACGGCGTCGAGATCGAACGTGCCCTCAGGACCAGTCTGATCGACGCGATCGGTGATGCGCACGAAGCGCGCCTCGGAAACGCCCAGATCGGCCAAGTCGAAGGCGTCGCCCCCGGCTACGGCAGGGTCGGTCGGGTCAATCGTGTTCGTGTCTGCGTTCGCGAACACCGGATGCCAGCCGGCGCACATGCCGTATGGGTACATCGTTGCGGTGCACGGGAAATCCTGGAAGGTGACGCCGTCGTCACTGACGCCGACGGTCGCGAGCTCGGCGAAGGGCTTGGTCGGATCCCCACCAATGTCGAAGGGGTTTTCGAACACGATGAAGTCCGGCCCCGGGCGATCGACGATGAGGCTCGGAGCAAAGCCCAAGATGATGCTGCCCCCGTTGCCGAGCGTGGCCACGTCGAGCGACCCGGAATCCGCGCCGCCCCCCTTGGGCGGCCCGAGCACGATGCCGGGCAGCTTGTCTTGCCCGGTGTTTGGTCCGGTACCGGGCGTGAATGACACCACCGAGGTCGCGAAGCGCGACGGACACGTGGAGGCGTCGCTGTCGGTTGCACCCGCAGCGCCTCCTTCTGAGATTGCGCTCGCGCTTCCGCCCGCGTCGCTCGCGCCGTCCAGCGCCGCGCTGTCGGCTGCCGTGCCCGCGTCAGTCGAGGCATCGAAGCTCGAGCCACCGCCGACCGCGCCGGCGTCCGACCCCGTGCTGTCACGGGACGCCGAGCCGCAGCCCGCGCAAACAAATAAAACTGCCAAAGCGACGCAGCTGCGTCTTTCGAAATTGAACACCGTGCTGACTCCCGAGCGAGCTCGCGCTCTGTGTGGGCAGCGCCAAGTCGACTCAGCGGTCGCTTCGGCGCACCTTCAGACAGGTCTTCCGACTTCCCTTCCCATCCGCGCGTCGCCTTCCCAGTCCGGCGACCAGTGGCTTTCTCATGACACGCGAATACTCGGGGTTACGGCGGCGGCTCCGTGCCGGATTTTCACCGGACTTCCCAAGGTGGAATTTCCACCTCCCCTCGCGGGGCTCTGTAGGCCGGCCAGGCGTAACCCGACGCCCCGGCCTTGGCAAGGTGCACAGCCAAGATTCGCGCCGCTCGACGCCGGAAGCTGGGTTTGGGTATAGGGCTGAGACCGATGACCGCCGCGAACGCTCCCCCCAACGGTCCGTTCGTCGCCTTCGAGCACCGTGACTTTCGCTTGTTCCAGAGCGGGCGCTTCCTGTCGACGGTCGGCACCCAAATGCAGAGCGTGGCCGTCGGCTGGCAGATCTACGCGCTCACGGGCAAAGCGCTGAACCTCGGCTTCGTGGGGCTCGCCCAATTCCTGCCAGTCTTTTTGTGCGCGCCGCTGGCGGGCCACGTCGCGGATCGCTTCGACCGTCGCATCGTGCTGGTGGCTTGCCATTGCCTGCTCACCTTGTGCGCGTTAGCGCTGTTCCTGAGCACGCGTGGGGACGGCTCCGCGGTGCTCGCGATCTACGGGGTGCTCGTGTGCATCGGCGCCGCGCGCGGCTTCGAGGGCCCGTCTGCGCAGGCGCTGGTGCCAAACTTGGTCCCGCGCGAGCACTTTCAAAATGCGGTCGCGTGGAGCTCGTCGGTTTGGCAAGTGGCTGTCGTCGTCGGACCCGCCTTGGGCGGCCTCTTGTACGGCGAAAATGGGGCTGGGCGCGTGTATGCGGCGAGCTTCGCGCTCGAGCTTCTGACCGTGACGGTGCTGGTCTTGCAGCGCAGCCACGGCGCCGCGCACCGGGCCGGCCGCACGTTCTCGGAGATCGTCGCAGGCGTTCGCTACGTCTGGAGAAACCGCATCATCTTCGGCGCGATCTCGCTCGACTTATTCGCGGTGTTGTTCGGCGGAGCCATCGCGCTGTTGCCGATATTTGCGCGAGACATCCTGCACACGGGGCCGCGCGGGCTCGGTCTTCTGCGCAGCGCGCCCGCGGTGGGCGCTATCCTGGTCGCTATCCTGCTCGCGTACCGCCCGCTCCGTCGCCGAGCTGGCGTCGTGATGCTGAGCTGCGTGGCGCTCTTCGGCATCGCCACGATCGCCTTTGGCTTGTCTCGTAGTTTTGGACTGTCGCTGGTCGCGCTCGGGATCGCAGGCGCCGTCGACATGGTGAGCGTGTTCATCCGCCACACCTTGGTGCTCTTGAATACACCCGACGACATGCGCGGACGAGTCGCAGCCGTAAACCACGTGTTCATCGGTGCCTCCAACGAGCTAGGCGAATTCGAGTCCGGGCTCACCGCTGCCTGGCTCGGCGCCGTGCCCGCCGTTGTCGTCGGCGGCATCGGCACATGTCTGGTCGTGCTGATCTGTGCGCTGTTGTTTCCAGCGCTGCGCGACGCAGATCAGCTGGGCGGCGCCAGTCGCGACCCGGAAACACCGTCTCCCGCGAAGCCGAGTTGAACAGCCGCAGGCCCTTGGCTAACGCACGGCCCGCACGGACCCACGCCGGGAAAGCCAACGGGAGTCGCCTCGGGCCTTTGGCATCGGCGACAAAACTGTGCTTTTGTCGGGGGACTTTGCCTTCCAAGATCCGTTTGCTGAGTGCTTGCGCGTTGCTTGCGGCGGTCGCGTTGTCCGGCTGCCATCACCAGCCTCCGGCCGTGGCGCCGCCACCGGCAGCCGCGCCTCCGGCACCTCCGCCTCCTCCGCCTCCACCCCCCAAGTGCGAGGCGCTGAGTGAGAACTGCACCGCCACCGACGCGATCGCGCTCACGATTGGCGCACAAGGCGCCAGCATCAAACCACCCTCCGGCTGGAAGTACGCCAAAGAGAGCGAACGCTCGGTAGCCGTCGGCGCGGACGGAAAATCTGTGCTCAGTGCCGTCGAAATAGCGAGCGCTGAAGAGCCGGCGATTTTGGAAGCGCTCGAAAAACAAACGCTCGCTTCCGGGATCGAAAAGGTCAAATTCGAAGCGCTCAAGAAACGCCTAAAAAAACCGCAGATCACCGTGGATGCGAGCGGCACGCCCGTCGAGCTGTGGGAAGTGAGCAAGAGCACGTCGAACGGCGTGAGTCCCGAGCTGCGTGAGCAAGGCGTCGGCACGCTGCTCGTGTTCGTAGCCAAATTAGCGCCCAACCGAGTCGTCACGGGGCTCGGCTTCGTGGTGGTCCCAGACGCGGAGGCCGACGCGCAAAAAGTCATGCAAGCCGTGCAGACGTTGAAAGGCAAACCGTGAGCGCAGCGCAGCCCCTGATGAACCCCGGGGCAATCCTCTCCGGTCGCTGGCAGATTCAAGACTTCATCGGCAGCGGCGAAACCGGCGAGGTGTACGGCGTGCGCGACATGCACAGCACGGGCACCTTCGCGCTCAAGCTATTTTGGCCCAATGCGCTCCGTCAAGCCGAGATTTGGTCGGCGCTCCAGCAAACCGCGCGCTCCGCCTCGGCGCTGGGCGTGGAAGGCATTGCGCGCGCTTATGATTTCGGGATCGACGCCAATTCGGCGCGCCCCTTTTTCGTCGCAGAGCGCGTGTCTTGGTCGTCGCTGGCGGACCGCGTCCGGCTCCGCGGTCCGCTCACGCCCGCTGACATGGCCACGGCGCTCGAGGTGCTCGGTCGCGCGCTGGACGCCGCGCATTCCGCCGGCGTCGTGCACCGTGATTTGAAGCCAGAAAACGTATTCGTCGCGCCAGAGAACGCGAGCTGGGTCAGGGTCAGTGATTTCGGGGTCGCGCTGCTGCGTTCCGCGTCACCGCCGCCTCCGGGTTGGGGTGGGACCGTGGGTTGGGTCGGTCCCGACGGCGCAGATCCGAACGCTCGCTCGACACCGGCGATGGACGTCTTTGCGCTGGGCCTCGTGACATTTTTCGCGCTCAGCGGTGGCGCGCTACACCGCGCGGCGCGCGCGGCAAAGATCGATCCGGGGGCACTCTGGCAAGAGCTTGGCGCGCCGCTCGATTCGGCCTCAGTGCGCGCTCGGGAGCTCGGCGTATCGCTCGATCCGGCATTCGATCCTTGGTTCCAACGCGCGGTCGCGGCGATGCCGCAGGCGCGCTTCAGCTCGGTCGGCGCGATGGCGAGCGACTTCGTCGCCATCGCGCGTACGCTGTTTGCGCCGCAGAGCCCCAACGCGGTCGCACTGCCCGGCATCGCAGCCGCGATCGCGCAGCCCCTGGTTTTTCAGCCTGAGTCTTTACCGCCGCCCGCGCCGCAGCAACGGCCAGCGGGGCCCGCGCAGTCGCCAATGGCGGCGCCGGCAGTCGCAGTGTCCGCGCACAACGCGCCGTCCAGCGAGATCCCAGGCGTGCGCAAGCGTTCGGCGGCACCGTTGTTCATCGGCGGCGCGGTGCTGTGCTTTGCTCTGACCGCGGTCGGCGCGGTCGCGCTCTATCACGGCCGCGAGAGTGCGGCCGAAGCAGCAGCCAGCGCGTCGGCCTCGGCTGCTGCGGCGAGCGCCAACGCGGAGCTCGCCCTCGCCAACGCACCGCGCGCGGTCCCCGCTCCCAGCACCAGCGGCGCCTCGGTTGCGGCGACCACGCCGGAAAGCGCGACCGCACGCGCCATCTTCAAGTGCTTACCCCAGGGTTGTGAGGCGGTGGTGTGCGACGGCAAAGCGCTACCTGGCGTCGAGAGCGGCGCCGTAGAGGTCACGCCGGGTGAGCACTCGTGCAACGCTTCGCGCGCCGGCTTCGCCTCGAAGGCGTTCAAGTTCACGGCCCGAGCCGGTGAGACTCAAAACCTCGAATTCACGCTGACTCCGACAACATCAGTCGCCGCTGCGCCGCCCCCGACAGCGCAGCCTACGGCTCTACCGACCAAACCCGCGCCGACCAGCGCCGTGAAGCCCGCCGCTGCCGCTACGGCGACCAGCAAGCCTGCGCCAGTGGCGGCCAGCAAGCCTTCTGCCCCCGCAGCAGCCGCGAAGAAGAAGTGCGGCAGCACGTTCATCCCCTGCAAGGGCTGACGCGCGCGACGCGATCTCCCGTCAGTGGCCGGATTTGAAGCTGCGCGCCAGGCGGTGCGCGGGCTGGATTTCAAGATCCCGCTGCCGCTGTCCGGCTGTCCCCTGTTTCAATTCAGATCTGAAGTTTAGACTTAAACATCAGAGCTCGCGTCGCGGGAGCGGGCGGGTCTTAAAGGCGCACGCTGGTGTTGAACGATGAGCGGGCCGCATCTCAAAATCCGGCCCCTACCCGAGCTACAGCTTTGCCCAGCGCTCACGCAAGGGCGTAAGTAGCAGCTCACCGAACGCAAATAGGTGATCGCAATGCGCAGATTTGTCGTCACCGGAGTAGCCGCGCATGTGAAAGCCTTCGCGGTCCGCACGCGATATCTGTGTCATGCCCGGGCGCGGGCCGGCCACCTCGCGGCGATCGACCGGCAGGCCCTCGGTCTCGAGCAGAAACTCCGCGGTCTCGGTGGTGCTCGCGTACGGCGTTTGAATCGAAGAGTGCGTCACCGCGAACAACTTGTGCCCCGCGATGGCTTCATCGGCGAAGAGCGTGAAAGGAGCCATGGACAGCGCACTGACCCTGCGATTCCCTTCCGGCTCGAAACCAACGTGCATGCCGTCTGCGAGCAGCACGGCGTCGACGCGCGCTGCGTCCTTGGCGCGATCGATGATGTGCAAGATCGCGCCGTAGCCAGCGCTCCAGCCGCTCAGGGCGACGCGCTTCGGCGCGGCAGCCGCCGGACACAGCTCGCGCACCGCGACGGTTACGCTGTCGAGCATGCGATCATAGGAGCCGGGCACGGAGTACGGGTCTTCATACGCGCCCGAGCCGATGCCGAGGTTGTAGATGACGAGAGCGCCGTCGATACCGGAACGTTCGAACGCCGTCTCCAACACCGCGGGCGCGCCGTGGAAGTGCACCAGCAAATCATACGGCTTCGATACCGAGCGACAGCCCGCAGCGAGCGACACCACGCGGCTGCCCGGCGCGACGCTGCGCTTCGCTGTGTCGAGCGCGGGGTCGAACGGCGCGGCAGGCTCAGTGAGTGACAGGCCGAGTGCGCGATCGAGGTCGCCACGTGCCGCACTGGCGAGCCCGGCATTCAAGGCCTCGGGCTTCGCGGGATCGGCCCCGAGCTCCGCGCCGACTTTGCCGACGACGAAGAAGTACCCGAGGACGAGTGCCGCCAATATCCTCATGCGTGCTCTCGGTTATACGGTTTGCAGTTTGGGCATGTAAAGACCGATTGAGCACCTACACTAAGACTCACACCACACACGGGCTAGCCTACATGTCAGGAAGATGTCTCGGCGGCATGCGCGTTGCAGCGTTATGATTCGCATTTCTCGCAGTGGATGAAGGCCGATTCGCCACAGAAACATGAGGGACACTGGAATGTTGCAGCGTTATCGGACTCAGATCGCGGGTGAGCTCAGTACGAGCGATCAGATTCAAGTCATTCATAGCCCGTTCAACGGCGAGCCCGTCGCTGAAGTCGGACAGGCGAGCGCGCAGGAGCTCGAGCTTGCGCTCCAACGCGCCCACGAATTTTTCGAATCAGGGAAGCGCCCGGCAACCCACCAACGCGCCGAATTGTTGGACGGCATAGCGCACACGCTTCGAGAAAAGACGCACGAGCTCGCGCAGCTGATGGCGCGCGAGAGCGGCAAACCGCTGCGCTACGCGCGCAGCGAAGTGGCGCGCGCCGCGCTGACATTCACGCTCGGGGCCGGCGAGTGTCGGAGGCTCGGTGGCGAGGTGTTGCCGATCGATCAGTTGCCCGGCACCGAGGGTCGGCTGTGCTTGTTCGAGCGCGTGCCGCGCGGGCCAATTGCGGCCATCTCTCCCTTCAATTTCCCGCTCAACCTAGTCGCACACAAACTGTCGCCGGCGCTGGCCGTCGGCGCGCCCAGTGTCTTGAAGCCGGCTCAACAAAGCCCGCTCACCGCGCATGCGCTCGGCCAATGGCTGCTCGAGCAAGGCATGCCTGGACCGCTCTTGAGCGTGCTTCACATGACACCCGAAGTGGCGGAAAAACTCGTCACTGACGAGCGCATCGCCGTGCTGTCGTTCACGGGCAGTGACAGCTTGGGCTTCCGCCTGAAGAGCATCGCGGGCAAGAAGCACGTGTTGCTCGAGCTGGGGGGCAACGCGCCCTGCGTGATCGACCAAGGCGTGAATCTCGACGCGGTGATCCCGCGTGTGGCGGAGGCGTGCTGGGCCAACGCGGGCCAAGTGTGCATCAAGGCGCAGCGCGTGTTCGTGCACCGCTCGCTGTTCGCGGATTTCGTCGACAAGTTCGTGAAGCACAGCGAACGCGTCGTGTGCGGTGATCCGATGCATGAAGACACGGTCGTGGGTCCGTTGATCGAGGCACGGCACGTGGAGCGCGTGCTCGGCTGGGTGCGTGAAGCAGAGAGCGGCGGAGCCAAGGTCTTGCTCGGCGGGCACGCCGAAGGCCAAGTCGTGTACCCGACGATCCTCAGCAATACCTCCGAGCAGATGCGCGTTTGCCGGGACGAAGTGTTTGGCCCAGTCGCCGTCGTCGAAGCCGTTGACTCGTTCAGCGAAGCCATCGCTGCCTGCAATCGGTCGCGATTCGGGCTCCAAGCCGGCATTTTCACGCCGGACGTGGGTCACGCGCTGGAAGCCTTCCGCGCGCTTCGCTACGGAGCCGTGTTGATCAACGACACGCCGATGCTGCGCGTCGACAACTACCCATACGGCGGCGTGAAAGACTCCGGCATCGGCCGCGAGGGCGTGGCCTTCGCGGTCGAGGAGTTCACCGAGCCCAAAGTCTTGATCCTGGCGTCACCGCCCGCCTGAGAGATTGCGGCGACGAATTTTGCGCTGCGCCGGGCGCGCGGGACTAAGCACGGACCCGGCGAAGCGATTGCACCGTGGCGCAAAGGTTCCAAGAATGGCTCATCGCGGTTCGAGCGACGCGCTCACCCGACTTGACCTATCGAAGAGTGTGTGAGACCTGGAGAAGGCGTGAGTAAGGAGGAACGAGAGCGCGCAGGCGCTCAAGGACGCACGTCATCTGTGCCGCCGCGGCCCGCTTCGAGCCAGCCCCCGCGCGCGCCGACGCCACCCTCCATTCCGCCCTCGACTGACGACATCGATACGGACTGGGGTGCGGACCCGGCACCGTCACCGCCCGTGCCTACCTCCGCACCACCCCCGCCGGCAGCGCCAGCGCGTGCCTCGGCGCCGCCGGTCGCGACCGCACACGCCACGCCCAGCGTTCGCCCCCAGGCCTCGAATCCGCTGCGCTCGAAGACGCTCATGGGGATCGCCGCGCCGCTTCCGTCGCGCTCTTCCGCGCCGCCCGCCGCTTCGCTGACACCATCTGTCGCGCCGACAGCAAGCGCGGCTACGCCTTCTTCCGTCGCGCCAGCTGCCCCAGAGTCAGCCGCTACGGTACCACGCCACAACCCGCTCCGCTCCCAGACGTTGATTGGGTTGGCGACGCCCTTCGCAGCCACGCCCTCACCCGCGGCCCCCGCTCCAACGCCCGCCACGAGTGAACCGGCGGCGCCAGTCGCAGCGAGTGAAACCCCTCGCGCTGACACGAGCGCAGTCGCGCCCGTCCAGGAACCCGTGAGCAGCATCGCGCCATCCGTTGCCAGCGTTCCAACGCCTGAGGCAGCATTCGCGCGCTCGGCGGCGCCCGTCATCAGCGAGCCGTCTGCAAGCACGCCGAGGCGCGAGAAAGCACCGCTCGAGAGCTCGGCAGACCCGATCGAACCGAGCGGCACGAAGCGATCGGGAGTGAGCGTGCTGCTGCTCGCAGCGGCGGGCTTGCTGATCGGTGTGTTCGGCTACCGCATGTACCATCGCGGCGATCACACGTTGCCGGACCTCGCTGCTCTACCAGTACCGCCCGTACTGAGCACGAACGTCGTTCCGAGCGCAGTGAGCCCCGTGATCGCGGACACGGCAGCGGCGCATGAGCCGGCCGCGAGCGCTACTGCGGCGGATTTCCAAACGGCACCCGTGCCCGCTCCGACTCAGCCCAATCCGGCTGCGGCAGTACCCGCCGCGCCGGCCGCTTCTGGCGCACCCACAGCCGCGGAAACAGCGGAAAATGCGCCGGCGCCCGGCGCACAGCGCATCACGATCACGACCGTGCCGCCGAAAGCCAAGTTTTTCCACTTCGGCAAAGAGGTCGGCACGTCGCCGTTCGTGGTCGATCTACCGCCCGGTGAAAAGCGAGCCTATGAAGTGTGGCTCCCCGGTCACATCACACGCAAAGTGCTGGTGGACGGCTCCAAGACGGATATCAGCATCGGGTTACGCGAGTCGCCGTGAACACCGCTCGGACGGTGCTCGCCGCGGCGACGCTCTCGCTCGCTTGCCACGACCGCACCCCCGCGCCGCCGAACGCAGGACCCACGGCAGCGTCACCCCTCGTTCCGACCGTTCCGACGGCATCAAGCAGTGCGACTCCGATACCCCGCGCAGGGACCCGCTTCGACGACGACCTCGCGTTTCTGTCGCAACACGGTGCGCTCAAGGTCTTGAGCTCGCCGAGTGGCGGCAAGATCGCCGTCTCGGGCGACTACCAGGCGCGCGTGCTGACGAGCGAGCTCGAGTCGGGTGGTCAGAGCCTCGGCTTCATCAATCGAAAATTCATCGAGGACGGCAAGACAGGGACCCAGTTCGACAACTACGGCGGCGAGGATCGCTTTTGGCTGGGTCCTGAAGGCGGGCAGTACGCCTTGTTTTTTGCTCCGAAGAAACCGTTCACGTTCGAGAATTGGCAGACGCCGCACAGCCTGCAAGAAGGCGCGTGGCAGCTCACGAGCGAGACGCCGACGAGCCTGACCTACGACCACAGCATGACGCTCCCGAACTACTCCGGGCGCGTGTTCAAGGTCGAAATCGAGCGACGAATTTCGGTCCTCTCACCGGAGCAAGCGAGCGAACGCCTAGGCATGCCGGTGCCCGCGAGCGTGCATTGGGTCGGCTTCTCGACGTCCAATCGATTGAAGAACACCGGCTCGGATACTTGGACCGAAGCAGGCGGTGGGCTCAGTGTTTGGATCTTGGGCATGTTCGCGCCGGTTTCTGGCACGCGCGTGATCATACCGTTCGACAACCACGCCACCGGCGAAGTCGTCAATGATCGCTACTTCGGTAAAGTGCCCGCGGATCGCCTGACTGTCGCGGAGCAAGCCGGCTACTTGCTCTTCAAATGCGACGGACAATATCGCAGCAAGATAGGCCTTGGCCCAGCGCGCGCCAAGGCAGCCCTCGGCAGCTACAGCGAGTCGGCGGGACTGCTGACGCTCATCTTGTACACGAAGCCGACGGGTGCCACGCGTTACGTGAACAGCATGTGGGAGACTCAGAAAGAGCCGTACGGCGGCGACGTCGTCAACAGCTACAATGACGGCCCCCCGGCGCCGGGAAAGCCCGCCACGGGCGGCTTCTACGAAATCGAATCGAGCTCACCTGCGGCGGCGCTCGCGCCAGGCGCGAGCTTGACTCACGTGCACCAAACGTATCACTTCAGCGGACCGCGTGACGCGCTCGACGCGCTCGCTCGTCACGTGCTCGGCGTCGGCCTGTCCGAACTGCCCAAAGACTGATTCAAGGCTCGGCGCTGGGCGCAGCGCTCGGGCTGGGGCTTGGGCCAACGCCGCGAAATACCCCGTCACGATTGGCATCGACGTAAATCGGATTCGTGAACGCAAACGGGCGGATCCATTTGCCCGGCAAGGTGTCGCGCATGGCGTTCTCGCCCTTGGCGACGACGACCACGAACGTGTCGTTGGCGAAGTCGAGGTCCGTTTCCCACTGCGCGCGCAGTGGGTTCGTGCCCGGCGCCACCGCGTGAGTCACCGCGAGCACCCCGTTGGCGTACACCTCGATGCTACGCACATCGACCCAGTCGGGCGCGCGAACGCTGACCTGTAAGGTGATGCGCCCGCCGCTCACCGTGTCGCCCGGACCCGCAGTGCCGTTCACCAGCGCCAAAATGAAGATCCCATTCGAGACCACGGCGTGACCCCCAAGCAAAGAGCGCGCGATCTCTGCCGGCGACGCGACGGACGCACGGTCGTCCTGCACGCGCACGTACGTCCGCGGGTAGCCCGCCCATTGGTAGACGAGCCGATGGGAATCGGAGTTTCCGACTGCCGTGTAGCGACGCCCTACGTTGATCAGATCGAACCACTCGTGCATGTCGTCGTCGATCAACTTCGGGTTCTCGAGATCGAAGCCGTTGACCACCTCGAGCGTGTCGAAATCGAAGGAAAAACCCTCGGTTTCGGCGACACCCGTGTGCGAGTCGAGCTCGCCGCGGTTGAAGTAGCCGACGCCCGGC
The DNA here is from genome assembly GCA_035485095.1 of Polyangiaceae bacterium. Classification (GTDB taxonomy): domain Bacteria; phylum Myxococcota_A; class Polyangia; order Polyangiales; family Polyangiaceae; genus PMG-095. The sequence goes on from DATHOI010000249.1 coordinate 13,608, forward strand.
ATGCGCGGATGATTCACCTGCACCACCGCGTCCGGCGCGTGGCTACGCACCGAAGCAAAAATCTCGGTGGGGTCGAGCGCAAAGGGCGGCACCGGACCATTCGGCGGATAAGGGAATGCGTTGAAGTGCCCCCAATTCTGGGTCGTGATCTCGACTCCAGAGGCTGTCCCGAGATCGCGCTCGGCGTCGAGTGCGGCAATCGTGTCCGTGAAGTCGGTGACGTGGTTGTGATCTGTCGGCACCGCGAACTCGATGCCCTCCGAAAGCAAGGAGAGCACGCGGTCCTCGAGCGCCACCGTCGAATCGAAGCTCGGCGCTTGATGCAGATGAAAATCACACGCAAGGTAGCCGGTCGTGTCGACCTCGTGCGCGAGCGACGCGCGAAACGTGACGCCAACCGTCGGATTG
>DATHOI010000250.1:0-3521 GCA_035485095.1 Polyangiaceae bacterium
TCGATGTGTCGCCCAAAAAATCGCACTTGCGGCAGCCGCCAGCCCGCCGATGGCCGCAAATAGCGGCAAGACTCCACCCCTACGGGTTGGCGCTTGATCGAGCGTTTGCGGGCGTGGCGTGCCGGTGCGCGAGTTCGAAAATTGTGACGTGCTCGTGGGTGGCTCGGACGGCACGGCGAAGCGGGGCGCGGACACCCCTGAAGTCGAGCGATCTGGTGCGGCGGATTGATCGGGCACGAGACCCGTCACGACGGTGCCGTCGGCGACGGTGAGCGCCTCGCGCAAGGCTTGCCGCTGCTGCTCGATGCGCGAACCGAGCACGCGCTTGACGAGCTGACCGACGCCCGCGTGCGAAACCATGATCCGCTCTTCACGCAGATAGTGCTCGAGCGCGTCACGGAACTCAGCCGCGGTTTGGAAGCGTTCATTCACGTTGCGGGCGAGCGCGCGTTTGACCACGGAAGCCAAGCCGTCTGGATACTGCGGATAGATTTCCTTGGGCGCGGGGATGCGGCCGTTTTTGACGAGCTCCAGCGTGTGCGCCGGATTGTCGCCGCGGAATAGCCGCTCACCGGTCGTCAGCTCGAACAGCACGATGCCCAGGGCGAACACGTCACTGCGCCGATCGATCTTGCCGGCGCTCGCCTGTTCGGGCGACATGTAACCGAACTTGCCTTTGATCTTGTCTTCCGAGTCGATCACGCTGTGCGCGGTGGCGTTGGCGACGCCGAAGTCGACGAGCTTGGCCATGCCGTCGAGGCCGACCAAAATATTGTGCGGCGACACGTCGCAATGAACGATGTTGCGTAGCTCGCCGTCCCAACCGCGCAGCTCATGAGCTGCGTGCAAACCGGCGGCGGTGTCCGCGATGATCTTCACCGCCATCTCGGCGGGGATCGCGCGGCGCCGTTTGGCTTCCTTGATCACCGTGCGCAGTGAATCCCCCTCGACCCACTCCATCGCCATGTAGAGGATGCCTTTGTCCTCCGACACCTCGTGCACTTTGACCACGTTCGGGTGGTCGATACTGCGCACGATCTGCCCCTCTTCCAGGAACATCGCGCGAAAGTCGGAGTGCCGCGCGAGCTCTGGCAGCATCGCTTTTACGGCGACCAGGCGCTGCTTGCCGCTCACGGGCGCGCGTTCCCGCGCGACCCACACGCTGGCCATGCCGCCGCGTCCGAGCCGTGTGAGGAGCTCGTAGTGCCCTAATGTAGATCCAGACTTTAGTTCGGCGCTCATGTGTACGGTCGGTTTCGACCTGCCGACTCGCTGCGATGGGTAAGCTCGTTCACGATCGCGGTTACTTTCAAATTTATGCCACGAATTGCCGGAGCGTGCGAAGACAATGCACGGCTTTCGCCAGAGTGATTCGAGCCGTTACTCGAGGCTCACGTTTCGCGTTGGCGCGTCGTGTGTTCATGTAGGTCAAGGGGTGCCGGAGTCGTCTCCGCCATCGGCGATGCCGGCTCCACCCTGAGTGGTGCTCGAGGCCGGCTTCGGTGGGGTGACCTTCAGCGTCACGTCGAGCAGCAATGTCTCACCGGGTGAGAGCTCGATCGTACGTCGCTCCACGGGCGCGTTCGGATGCTCGAGCCGCACGTAGTGACTGCCGACGCTGAGCGGGATCGGCCGGGCGAAAGGCGTGATTTCCACCTCTTGGCCGTCCACGACGACGTGCGCCCAAGGGTGCGCGACGACGCGCAAAAAGGCTCGCCCCCCAGGTAAGAGCTCCAAGCGACGTCCCGGTGCCTGCGCGCCCACGGAAGCGCTGATCGATTTGCCGGATAGCAGCTGAATCGTGAACCCGCCCACTAGGATCATAGCCAGCGCGCAAAAAAGCCCTGCGACTGCAACGCCCACTCCCTCGCGCTGCCGTGGTCGACGCGTTGCGGCGCCCGCTTGCAAGCTGCCTTCGACGAGGCGAGTGCGAACCAGTGTGTCGTGCACGATGGGAGCGGTCGGCTCAGCGCCGAGCTCGCGCGCCGCTGATTCGAGTGCCGTGCACGCCTCGGCGCTCGAATCGAAGCGATCGCTCGGCATTTTTTCGAGGCAGCGTTGAGTCACGCGCTCCAGCGCCGGGTTCACGCCGGGCGCCTTCTTGCTCAGCGGCGGCACCGGGTCACGGCGAATTCGCAGCGAGGTGCTGCGATCGTCCGGACCGTCGAAGGGTCGCTCTCCGCTCAGCATCTCGTACAAGAGCACGCCGAGCGAGAACAGATCGCTGCGTCCGTCGGCACGCTCACCCAAGATCTGCTCGGGCGACATGTACGATGGACCGCCGTAGCCCGTGCCGCCTTCCAGCAGCTCGGGCGCAGTCGGCATGCGTTCGTCGAACGCGACGCTGAAGTTGGCGAGCTTCACCGTGCCGTCTTGGGCGATGAGCACGTTCTTTGGTTGCACGTCGCGGTGCACGACGCCGTGGGCGTGGGCGTGCGCGAGCGCGCGGCAGACTTCGAGCGCGACGGCACACGCGAACGCCTCGGGCAGCTTCTTCGACTTCTTCAGCACGTCGTCGAGCGTCACGCCGTCGACGTATTCGAGCACCAGCCACATGCGCTCGCCGCGACGCACGAAGTCGTAGACCTTGAGCACGTTCGGGTGGTCGAGCTCGGCCAACAAGCGCGCCTCACGCTCGAGTGAGGCCGCGAACGGCGAAGACGGAAGAATGCTCGAGCCGAGCGCCTTCACGAAGGCAGGCCGCCCGAGCGGCTCTTGGATCGCGTGATACAGATCGGTGATCGGCCCGGTGCTCAGCTTTTTTACGACTTCGCAGCCGTCGAAGCGCTCGGGTGCCGCCATTCGCGCGCACGTTACCTCGAGCCGGAGCCGGGACGACATCGCAAAACGGGCGCCCGTCGCGCCGAGAGCGATTGAGACTTGGCAGGGACGGCACTAGAACGAGCGGCTCGAAGCCTATGAACGGCGCGCCACTTCCCAGTCCCGACCGTCCGCAGGGGACGCGCCCGACCGTGCGCCAGCGAGCCCTATCGTGGCTCGCCGGACTCAAGGCCTATTTCAGCGACCAAGACCCGAAGTTTTTGACCGCGTTTGCGCCCGCGCTCGTGGCGAGCGTGCTCATCTACGTGCGCAGCCCGCTGTCGAACTACATCTTCGACGAACAAGAGGCGTTGCTCGCCAACCCGTACGTGAACGGTCAGGCGGGCTCGTTCCTGCACGCATTCACGCGAGATTTTTGGGGCTTGCCACCAGATCGCAGCATCGGCTCGTACCGCCCATTGCCGGACTTGGTCTGGCGCGCGCTCTGGTTCATCAGCCATCGCCCGTTTTTGCATCACTGGGTCAACGTGGTGGTGCACGCCGTCAATGCGTCGCTCGTGGCAGGTTTCGTGTTCTTGCTGACGCGTCGGCGTGACACGAGCTGGCTCGCGGGGGCGTGTTTTTTGGCCTCGGCGGTGCTTACCGAGGCCGTCACCGGCGTGGTCGGCATTGCGGATGTGTTCGGTGGCCTATTCATGTTCGGCGCCTTGCTGTTTCTACAGCGCGGTTTGGCGTTGATG
>DATHOI010000251.1:0-2614 GCA_035485095.1 Polyangiaceae bacterium
TGAGTGCGCGCTGCGCCGCGGGCTCGTGCGTCACGGATTTTGTGCCGGCTGGCGCCGTGTACGTGCTCGATGCGCCTGCGGACTGTCATGCCACGACGGCGTGTGACGGCGTCGGCCATGCGACGCTCACGGTCGATCAAAGCAACGCGCCGCTACCGAGTAACCAATGCCTGGTGGGCACGTGCAACGACACAGGGGCAGTCGGCTCTGAGCCACTCCCGAGTGGAATGCCGTGCCATGCCGATGCGGGCGGCGGAAAATGCGATGGCCAAGGCAACTGCGTGGCCTGTCTCGTGAGCGCGGATTGCCCGCTCGGCCAAACGTGCAATTCGAATCGAGAGTGCGTCGGACAAGCGTGCTCCGAGAACCACTGCGGCGGCGCCTGTCCTGCCTGTGTGGGCCAACAGTGCGCGGTCGACAATGACTGCGCTTCCAAATCCTGCGAGCTCGCGACGCTCCGGTGCATCGCTGCTCAGCAATGCGCCGACCTTCGGCAGGACGGAAACGAGACGGACAAAGATTGTGGCGGTGGGGTCTGCCCGGGCTGCGCGCTCGGTCAAGCTTGTTTGGGCAACAGCGACTGCGCCTCGTTCGCGTGTGACGCGCTCTCGCTCACGTGCGTTGCCGACGCCTGTAGCGACCACCGGATGGATAGCGACGAGTCTGACGTGGACTGCGGCGGGAGCAACGCCTCGTGCAGTCGCTGCGGCATCGGCGAAAAGTGCAACAGCAATGTGGACTGCAACCCTGGGCACATCTGCCCGCAAACGCCGAAGGTTTGCCTTTGACCGCGCGAGGTTCGATGCCGATCTCAGAGCACGCTTTGAATCACCGAAAAAGATCACTGTTCCGTGCGTGGCGCCAGTGCTCGAGCGCGGGCCTCGTCGTGTCGCTCACGCTGGGGTGCAACGGCCAGCTGACGATCTACGACGTCACCCTCAATGGCGGCGCGCCCGGAGAAATCGCCGGCATCACGAGCGCGAATGGCGGGGGCGCTGGCGACGGCGTGGCTGCGAGAGCGGGCTCGACGGCAACCTCCGGCGGAACGAGCTCCGGCGGAAATGGTGTCGGCGGTTTCGCGGGTGACGCTCAAGCCGGCGATGGAAACACGAGCGGTGTCGGCGGCGGTCTTGCCGGCGCGAGCGGAGCTGGCGGTCTTGCCGGCACGAGCGGAGCTGGCGGTCTGACTGGCGCGAGCGGAGCTGGTGGCGTGGGCGGCGGGAGTATTGGCGGGGGCGCCAGCACAGGCGGCGCGGGTGTCGCGTGCGGCACGCTGATCGCGGACGTCCCGGCGGATTGCTTCGCGACCGTCGCGTGCGCCGGCACGCGCGTGGTCGACCAAAACAACGTGCCAGTGCCCGCGAATTCCTGCCTCGAAGGCACCTGCAATGCCGCGGGCACCGCAAGCACCGCGCCGGCTCCCGCGGGCAACGCGTGCGCTGCAGCGGGCGGCGGCATCGTCTGTGATGGCGCGGGCAAATGCGTGCCCTGCGTCAGCGCGAGCAATTGCCCGACTGGCCAAGTTTGCTCTGCGGCGAACCAGTGTGTCCCCGGGTCGTGCACGGATGTCGGCTGTGGCGGCATCTGCCCGCCATGCGCCACAGGCAAAAAATGCCTCGCCGATGCCGATTGTGTCAGCTTCGCCTGCGACGCCGTGTCGCTCACGTGCGTCACGCCGCAATGCCAAGACCACCGCCAGGATGGCGACGAGACCGACGCCGACTGCGGCGGCGGCTTCTGCCCAAGCTGCCCGCTGAGCAAGAGCTGCGTGGTCGACACCGACTGCATGAGCCTCTCCTGCGACGCGATCAAGCTCATCTGCATCAACAACCAATGCGCCGACCACCGCACCGACGGCTATGAAACCGACGTCGATTGCGGCGGCGGCAACTGCAACGCCTGCGCCGTCAGCCAGAAATGCATGAGCAGCTTCGATTGCCAACCCGGTCACTTCTGCAACGTCATGCATGTTTGCCAGTGAGGCTGCTCCGCGGCGTTGTGTGTCATGGCTCGGCCGTGCGTGCTCGCCTCCCATTGGGTCGGCTGCGCGCGCCGGGACCCTCAACCCCGGACGCGGCGCCAGGGCGCGCCGCGCACGGGGGAGGGTCCGGCGACGCAGCGCGACGCCGAAGGCTGCGCCGAGCCGCTCGCTCTGCGTGACCACCCCGGGCCCGCGTTACAGCGTGCGTAGGAACGTCAGCAGATCCGTCTGCTGAGAGGCGCTGAGCGCGTTGTAGTTGTTGACGACGCTGTTCGCTTCGCCGCACACTTGGGTTTGCGTGAACGGCTGAAACCAGACGCCGTTGGCGTTGAACTGCTCGTAGTCTTGAGCCGTGGTGCAGGTAGTGGTCGGGCTCGCGTGGGCTTCGATCGCAGCTCCAAGATCCGAGGTGCGGCCGTCGTGCAGGAAGAACAGGCGTTGCCCGACCCCCCACAGCGGTGCGGTCCGGAACTCATCGGCAATCGCCGCGCCTTGGCTGATGCCGTCCGCCAACGTCGAACCCATGTGATGGATCGCGAAATCCGAGAACGGATGATAGGTGACGTTGGACATGCCGGTGAACGGTGACGCCCCTGTCGTGAGCGAGCGCGAATGACAATTGGCGCAACCGAC